>JAJRVH010000222.1 GCA_021545625.1 Zetaproteobacteria bacterium | reverse complement strand
GCGCACCCAGGTCGCATCCGGAGGGTGATAGTTTTCCGTCTTTTCGGCCAGATCGTCGATGGATTGCTGCAACGAACCGAGTACCTGTTCGTCGTAGCAGAAGGTGACGATTTCATAATTGATCAGCAGCGAGCGGTAATCGAGATTGGCCGAGCCGATCATGGCGAACACGTCATCCACGATGACGGCCTTTGCATGCAGCATGCCTGATGTGAAACAGCATACCTGCACGCCAACGTCGACAAGGTCGCGCATATACGAGGCGCGCCCCCAGTCGAAGATGACGTGGTCGGTGCGGGCAGGCGTAAGCAGGCGTACCCGAACCCCCCGCTTGGCGGCCATCAGGACCGCTTCGAGCACCAGCTGATCGGGAATGAAATAGGGCGTCAGCATATCGATGCTGACGCGGGCCTGATGGATGGCGCACAGCAGGGCCTCGCGCAGGGTATCCTGCTCCATGTCCGGTCCGGACGGCACGACCTGGGCGACATGTTTCCGATTCTCATCGCATGCCTGACGGACGGATGGATCCGTTTCCAGCTCCCGTCCGGTCGCATAGAGCCAGTCCTGGGCAAAGGTTTGCGCATAGATGTCGCCGATGTCGCCGCAGATGCGAAAGGTCAGGTCCACCCAGGAATCGCGTCGCGACGCGTCGAGGTATTCGTCGGCGATGTTGATGCCGCCGCCGATGATGGTGTGCCGGTCGAACATATAGATCTTGCGATGGTTGCGCAGGTTGAAGCGGCTTTGCAGCAGCGAGCCGAAAGGCTGGAAGAACGCGACCTGGCCACCGGCGCGGATCAGCGGCTGAAAGGCGCGCTGGCGAAAGTAGGTCATGATGCTGCCGAAGGTGTCCAGCAGCAGGATGACCTGCACGCCCTGTTCAGCCTTGTCGGTCAGGCGTTGCAGAATGTCGCGGCCGGTCCCGTCGAGGCGGAAGATGTAGGTTTCCAGACAGATCGAATGTCTGGCCGCTTCAATCGCCTCCAGCAGCCATGCATGAGCGGTATCCGGCTCCATCGTCAGCGCGACATGGTTGCGATCCGTGGCCGGAGGGATGCCGTTATAGCCCGACAGGCGCTGGATCTGTCGCTGCAGCGGATGGGGCAGTTCGCAGGCCGGCGGAACGCTGAAATCGAGCATGGGTTTCGGATGCCGGGCGAATATCTTGCGGGATCCGAACAGCAGATAGATCAGGGCGCCGAACCAGGGCAGCAGGGCCACGATGAGCAGCCAGATGATCAGCGTCTGCGCGGGACGGCGGTGGTAGAGCAGGTGTACCAGCACCAGCAGCGTGAAGACGATGTTCAGGCCGTCGAGCGTATCCATGGGCGCAGTATAGCGCGGCAATCGCCGGATGCCGCATTCGCTTTCGCGCAATCCGGCGGTAGCCTCGGTCACGCCGGACGGCTACACTGCCGCGCCGATGTCCAAGAAACCCCATAGTCAGGAATACGTACGCAACTTTTCGATAATTGCCCATATCGATCATGGCAAGTCGACGCTGGCCGATCGTCTGATCGAGGAAACCGGCGCGCTTTCCGAACGCGAGATGAAGAAGCAGGTGCTCGATTCGATGGACCTTGAGCAGGAGCGCGGCATCACGATCAAGGCCCAGACCGCGACGCTGAACTATCCTGCCAGCGACGGACATCATTATATCTTCAATCTGATCGATACGCCCGGCCATGTCGATTTCGCCTATGAGGTGTCGCGCTCCCTGCAGGCCTGCGAGGGCGCACTGCTGATCGTCGATGCGACCCAGGGCGTGGAGGCGCAGACGCTGGCCAATGTCTATCTGGCGCTGGAAAACGATCTGGAGATCATTCCGGTGATCAACAAGATCGATCTTCCGAGTGCCGATATCGACGAGGCGAAGCGCCAGATCGAGGAAGTGATCGGTCTCGATGCCTCCGACGCGATCGCGGTGTCAGCCAAGACCGGCGAGGGCATTCACGATGTGCTGGAGGCGATTGCGCAGCGCGTGCCGGCGCCCGACAACCACGATGACGGGGCATTGCGGGCGCTGATCGTCGATTCGTGGTTTGATCCCTATGTCGGCGCGGTGGCGCTGGTGCGGGTGTTCGACGGCGTGCTGAAGAAGGGAGATCGCATCCGGCTGATGTCGATGACGACCGCCGCGACCTATGAGGTTCAGGATGTCGGCCAGTTCATGCCTCAGCCGGTTTCGCAGCCGGAGCTGCGTTCCGGTTCGGTCGGATTCATGATTGCCGGTATCAAGCAGCTGGCCGATCTGAAGGTCGGCGATACGGTGACACTGGAGCGCCGGCCGGCCGCCGAGCCGCTGCCCGGCTACCGCGAGCCGAAACCGATGGTGTTTTCGGGCATGTATCCGGTCGATTCAGCCGATTATGCCGACCTGCGCGATTCGCTGGAAAAACTGAACCTGAACGACCCGGCCTTCACCTTCGAGCCGGAGAATTCGTCGGCGCTGGGACTGGGCTTTCGCTGCGGTTTTCTCGGCATGCTGCACATGGAGATTGTGCAGGAACGCCTGGAGCGCGAATACGACCTGGATCTGATCACCACGGCTCCAAGCGTGATTTATCGCATGCATTTGACGGATGGCAGTAGTTTCGAGACATCGAATCCGAGCGAGTTTCCCGATCCGGTCACGATCGATCATATCGAGGAACCGACCGTGATCGCCAACATCTTCGTGCCTGAGGAATTTGTCGGCACGATGATGAAGCTTTGTCAGGAGCGTCGTGGCGAGCAGCAGGATATGAAATTCATCGGTCAGGGCCGGGTCATGCTGAGCTATCGTCTGCCGCTGGCCGAAATGGTGATTGATTTCTACGACCGGCTGAAATCGCTGTCGCGCGGCTACGCCTCGATGGATTACGACCTGGCCGATTTCCAGACCAGCGACGTGGTCAAGCTCGACGTGCTGGTGCACGGCGAGCCGGTCGACGCGCTGAGTCTGATCGTTCACCGATCGGTGGCCGAGTCGCGCGGCCGCGAGCTGGTCAAGAAGCTGCGCGAACTGATTCCGAGGCAACAGTTCGACGTTCCCTTGCAGGCGGCGATCGGCGGACGTATCTTGGCCCGCGAAACGGTCAAGGCCGTGCGCAAGAATGTGACAGCCAAGTGCTATGGCGGCGATATCACCCGCAAACGCAAGCTTCTCGAGAAGCAGAAGGCGGGCAAGAAACGCATGAAATCCATTGGCAGCGTCGAGGTGCCGCAGGAGGCGTTTCTGGCGGTGCTGAAGCTGGGCGAGGGGTAGGCTATGAGCAATAAACCGGTCTGGCGCGAGTGGCTTGAAAGCCTGATCGTGATCGCATTGCTGGCGGTGGTGATCCGCAGCTTTGTGGTGGCGCCGTTCAAGATTCCGTCGTCGAGCATGGTGCCGACGCTCGAGGTCGGCGATTACCTGTTCGTGTTGCGTTATCCGTACGGATTCAGGATTCCGCTGACCGATATCCAGCTGTTGTCCAAGCAGGCGCATCGCGGCGACGTGGCCGTGTTCGTCTACCCTGAGGACAAGAGCAAGGATTACATCAAGCGCATCGTCGGCCTGCCGGGCGACCATATCGTCTATCGCAACAATGAGCTATATATCAACGGCAAGAAGATGCCGCTGACGGCGAAGGGCAGGCGCGCCTATTTTCTCGGCGACGGCAGCGTCGACGTATCCGGCCTGTTTGAGGAGGATTTGATGGGCGTGAAGCACGACGTGCTGCGCAAGGAGTTCTCGATTCGCGATGGCGAGTGGACCGTGCCGGCCGGCCATTACATGGTGCTCGGAGACAATCGCAACAATTCCAGGGATTCACGCTTCTGGGGATTTGTGCCACAATCCTATCTTGTCGGCCGGGCCGCCATCGTCTGGTGGTCGTGGGATCATGCGAAGGGAGAGGTGCGCTGGGACAGGCTCGGCCACATCATCCACTGATTCTCCGGCGAACAGGAGGAAAGAGCATGTTGCACAGTGAAGAGGGTCTTATGCATCGATACGACGAGCGTGGCTTCTCGATGATCAAGCTGATGTTCTGGTTGGCCGCGTTGTCCGGCATTATCTGGTATGGCTGGTTGCTGATGCCGGTCTATAATGCCAACTGGAAGGTGCAGGATGCATTTGATGCGATCAGCCGAAACATGGCCGATGCAACGGAAAGTCAGGTGCGCAGGCGTTTGCCGGAGCTGTTCAAGATCAAGTATATCTATCACGACGATCTTCCCGAGGAATTCTACGATAACATCACGATCAAGGCCGATGGCGGCATAGTCGAGATATCGTCCTATTACCATGTCACCATCTGGCCGCTCGGGCCGGTTGAGGGCGTGGACCCGGATTCGGACTATGACCCTTCCGAGCTGAAGGGCATGGACAAGCTCCGCGACAGGCTGCGTCTGGATTTCGATTTCGAGCCTTATGCCCGAACGCCCTGATCGCATCGCATGACCGTGGCCACAAACGCCCGACAGGCATTGCAAAAGCGCCTGGACTACCGGTTTTCCGATCCGCGGCTGCTGGAGCGGGCACTGACCCATCGCTCGGTTTCGGCGCGCCACATGGAGCGTTTGGAGTTTCTCGGCGATGCGGTTCTGGGGTTGAGCGTGGCCGAATATCTGCATGATCACTTCAGCGAGGCCGACGAGGGAAGCCTGTCGCGCATGCGTGCCTCGCTGGTGTGTCGCGAGGGGTTGCTGAGCGTTGCCGATACCTGGCAGCTGGGCGCTGCGATCGAGGTGGGTGAGGGCGAGCGCGATGCAGGCGGCATCAAGTCCCCGTCGATACTCGCCAATGCGGTCGAGGCCGTGATCGGCGCGATATTCAGCGACGGAGGCTGGGAGGCGGCCAGAAGGGTGGTGCTGAAGGCTTGGCAACCGATGCTTGCCCGGGCCGGCAAGGCCGATCAGCGTGACGCCAAGACGCGGCTGCAGGAACTGACCCAGGGACGGGGATGGGGGTTGCCGGCCTATCAGGTCACGGATCTGGGCGCTGGCCACTCACCCCGCTTTCAGGCTTTGTGCAGTGTGCAGGGCAGGCAGATCGGTATCGGCCGGGGAGATCGCAAGAAGGCCGCCGAGGCGGCCGCCGCCGAACAGGCATGGGAGAAACTGAACAGGTGAGCCGGAAGCAACCATTCCATGCCGGCACGGTAGCGCTGCTGGGACGGCCGAACGTCGGTAAATCGACATTGATGAATCATATCATCGGCGCCAAGGTGGCCATTGTCACCCCCAAGCCGCAGACCACGCGGCACCGTATCCTCGGTATTCATACCGACGAAGCGCGGCAGATCGTGTTTGTCGATACGCCCGGTATTCACAAGGGTGCCAGGCAGCTGAATCGCAACATGGTGCGCGTGGCCTATGCGGCGGCCGAGGAGGCCGATGTGCTGCTGATCATGCAGGACGTGACCAGGCCTCTGGATGCGGGCACGCGTACGCTGATCGAGCGCTTTGCCGACGGCCGCCTGCCTCAGCCGCGCATCCATGTGCTGAACAAGGTCGACAGGATCAACAAGGACAGGTTGTTACCCCGGCTGATGCAGGTGCAGCAGCTTGATCCGGATGCCGCGGCCTATGTGCCGGTTTCGGCGCGCAGGGGCATGCAGGTCGATGCCCTGCTCAGGGAGATCACCCGTCACCTGCCTGAGCAGGGACCGCTCTATGATCCGGAATGGTTTACCGATCAGAGCCAGCGTCAGCTGGCTGCCGAGTATGTGCGCGAGCAGGTGTTCCTTTCCATGCATCAGGAGATCCCGTTCCAGACGGCCGTGGATATCGAGCGTTTCGAGGAAACCGGGCACGGCGTGGAAATCGATGCGGTGATCCTGGTGGGCAGTGAGCGGCACAAGCCGATGCTGATCGGCAAGGCCGGCGAACGTCTGAAAGTGGTCGGTACGCGCGCCCGTCAGGGGCTGGAGGAGATCCTCGGCGTACATGTGCGTCTGAATCTGTGGATCAAGGTTGATCCGGACTGGTTCGATCATCCGGGCAAGCTGAACGATCTGGGCCTGGGAACGGCCGGCTGATCGCTGCCGCATGGCCGATTGTTCCGATGCCGCATTGCTTCTCAGGCGCATTCCCTATGGCGATACCTCGCTGATCTGCCATTTTCTGAGTGAACATCACGGACGGATCACGCTGATGGCGCGCGGCGCGCGGCGTGCCAGGAGTCCGTTCCGGGCCAGTCTGGCTCCACTGCATCGCCTGCATCTGCACTGGAAGAGCGGACGCAGCGGCATGGGCGTGCTGGTCGATGTGCAGCGGCATGAACGGTTGCTGTCCGAGGAGAAATCGCTGGCCGGGCTGGAGCTGCTGGCGCTGGTGTCGCGCCTGTATCAGGAAGGGGATCCGGAAGGATACGAACAGACCCAGCAGTCGCTGCGTCTGCTGGCCGATCGTGCCGAGCGGGAGGGGCTGAACGCGGCCTGCTGGCATCTGCTGCACATGGCGGGCTGGATCGGAGATCTGGGTCATTGCTGGATGTGCGGCGAGCCTGCCGATGCGGGCGTCGACATGTTCTGGCGGCAGGGGCAGCTGTGCTGCGCCGGCTGCGGTGGCGGTACGATCATTGCGCCCGGTCTCAGGCGCGGCATCGAGGGCGCCATGCGTCAGGCGAATGTGCGCCTGTCCGGGCGCGATGCGGCCGACTGGCGTCAGATGATCGGGCTTGTGTTGCGGGAGCATGGCGTCAGATTTCACGGCCAGTCCGGTTCGCCGGAATATCAGGGGTAAAGCATGCATCTGGGTGTCAATATCGATCATATCGCGACCTTGCGTCAGGCAAGGCTGACCACGTATCCCGACCCGATCGCGGCCGCGCGCCTGTGTATCGAGGCGGGCGCAGACGGCATTACCGCGCATCTGCGCGAGGACCGGCGTCATATTCAGGATGCGGACATGGAGATCCTAGCTGCGATGGCGCGACAGGGGGAGCTGCATCTGAACATGGAGATGGCGGCCACCGATGAAATGGTGTCGATTGCGACCCGGCTGAGGCCTCAGGCCTGTTGTCTGGTGCCGGAAAAACGCGAGGAACTGACCACCGAAGGCGGTCTGGACGTGGCCGGTCACCAGGCAAGGATGGCCAGCGTCGTCGACAGGCTGGCTTCGGCCGGTTGCCGGGTGTCGATGTTTATCGATCCGGATGAGTCGCAGGTGCGCGCCTCGGCCGGGATCGGCGCGCCGGTTATTGAACTGCATACCGGCCATTTCGCCAATATGGAAGGGGCGGAAAGGGAGAGAGAATTGCTGGCGATCAGGAAGGCGGCGGAACTGGCGGCGGAACTGGGGCTGGTCGTGCACGCGGGGCACGGACTGACGCTGGACAATACGCCGGCCATGGTGGCCATCGAAGAGATCGATGGGCTGAATATCGGGCATGCGATCATTGCCGATGCCGTGTTCAAGGGGCTGAAACAGGCGGTGTCCGATTTCAAGGCGGTCATGGCCCGCTGATGGCGATTGTCGGCATTGGCGTGGACCGCATCCTGATCGCCCGCGTGGCAGCCAGTCTGGATCGATTCGGCGACCGTTTCGTGCGGCGCGTTTATACCGAGTCTGAAGCGGAACAGGCGCGGGCCAGGGGCAATCCGGCGCGCCGGTTTGCGATGCTGTTTGCAGCCAAGGAAGCCGTGGCCAAGGCGCTGGGGTCCGGTTTCCATCAGGGCGTGGCTCCGCATCATATTGAAACCATCCACCAGCCGTCCGGCAAGCCGGAGATCCGCCTGCATGGTGGCGCCAGAGAGAGAGCGAAACAGCTCGGTATCGCAGCCGTGCATGTATCGCTGTCCGACGATGATGGCGTGGCGATGGCCTTTGCCGTGGCCGAAGCCTGATCTCCGGCGACTGGCTTGGAGCCTTCCCGTGACAGCAGGTTTCGCGCTGGCGATGAGTTTGCTGTCGTGGCTTTTTTTCTGTTTTGCTTGCTGCTGGGTTTGCCAGCGATGGCTGTCGCCAATGCGTGGGTGGAGGTTCCCGAAGGCGATTTCCTGATGGGTTCGACCACGGTGCAGATCGAGCAAGGCTACGCCATATCCAGGGCCGGTTATGGCCATGATGGCGTGCGCCGGGCGCATTGGTTCGATCTCGAGTTGCCACGGAAGACGGTCGCGCTTCCTTTTTTCTGTATCCGGAAAACGCCGGTGACGCAGCGCGAATATGCCGCGTTTGTCCGGACAACCGGCCATCGGGTCCCGTTCGTTGATGAGCAGACGTGGGCATCCTACAGGCTGGCGCATCCGTATGAGCGGGTGAAGCCCTATCTGTGGCATGGCGATACGCCGCCAGAAGGCAGGGAAGAGCACCCGGTGGTGCTGGTGAGTTATCAGGATGCGCTGGATTATGCCGCATGGCTGTCGGAGAAGGACGGGAAGCATTACCGGTTGCCGAGCGAGGCGGAATGGGAAAAGGCCATGCGGGGCACGGACGGGCGACTGTTCCCGTGGGGCGATCGCTACAGGCCGGACAGGCTGAACAATGCCGACCGGGGGCCTTTTGCCACGATGCCGGTCGGTTCCTTTCCCGACGGCGCCAGTCCCTATGGCGTACTGGACGGAGCGGGGCAGGTGTTCGAATGGACATCGACGCCGTGGAACGGAAACGGGATCACCGTCAAGGGAGGCAGCTGGGATGATCACGGAGGCGTATGCCGTCCGGCGGCGCGTCATGGGCGCCTTATGAACCTGAGGCATATCCTGATCGGTTTCCGGCTGGCGGCCGACGGATGCTGAAGCATTTTCCCCGTTCGTTCTGGCGGCTGTGGCTCTTGGCCTATTGCGCTCTGATCTTCTGGCTGTCCGATCAGCCACGCCTGCTGGTTTCGTTGCCGATGACCGGACAGGACAAGGTCGTTCACCTGCTTGCCTATGCGACGATGGCATGGCTATGCTGGCAATCACTGGCTGGCGAGCCGGCGCAGCGGGCATGGATGGTGTTATTGTTCTGCCTGTTGTTCGGAGCCAGCGACGAATGGCATCAGTCGTTCGTGGCCGGCCGCGATGCGAGTCTGTGGGACTGGCTGGCCGACGCGCTCGGTGCTATGGTCGTTGTGGCCTTGCGAATGCGGAAGGCAGTGGCAGGGCGGAACTGAAGGAGGGGAGATATGGCGGGGAGCTGTATTGTGACGGCGGCCCAGATGAGCTGGGCTGACCGGCAGACGATGGCGGCGGGCTCCGGTAATTTCGAGCTTATGGACCGGGCCGGTCGCGCTGTTGCGAGCAGCGTACTGACGCTGATGCCTGATTCCGGACGCGTGCTGATTATCGCCGGCCCCGGCAATAACGGCGGCGACGGTTTTGCGGTCGCCTGGCATCTGAGGCAACGACGCGTGCCGGTGACGGTCGTGATGCTGTTTCCCGAGGCATCTCTGGGTGGCGCATGTCTGGAGCATGCCGGCCGGGCAAAGGCGGCTGGCGCCAAATTGCGGGAGGCTTCGGATCAGCAGGGGCTGGCCGAGCTGGAACGTTGGCTGGCCCGGTCGGTGCTGGCGGTTGACGCGATATTCGGCACCGGCCTGTCGAGATGCCTTGAAGGACATTACGCAGCTGCCGTAGACAGACTCAATCGCTGGGAGCGGCCGGTTCTGAGCATCGATATCGCCAGCGGTCTGGAAGCAGATACGGGATGTGTTCTCGGAACGGCTGTGCGCGCTGACTGGACCCTGCCGATCGCGGCCTGTAAATGGGGGCACTGGCTGGGCGATGGCCGCGACTGTTCGGGACGGGTGCTGGAAGCGGCCGCCATCGGCATCAGCACTGAAACATTGATGCAGGCCTATGAAGCCGAGCCCGACGGACTGCGCTGCGCTTCCCTGATTGACGAGGATGTCCTGGATGCGGCCTGGCCGCCCCGGCCGCGAATATCGCATAAGGGCGACTACGGTCATGTATGGGTGTTCGGTGGCTCGATCGGCTTTACGGGTGCGCCAGCCCTTGCTGCGCGCGGCGCCTTTGCGGCCGGGGCCGGACTGGTCAGTATCGTCTGTCCCGACGAGGCGTGGCCGGTGGTGGCCGCCGACATGCCGGAAGTGATGACGCATCCGCAAAGTTCTGAGCCGTGGGACGGCGAAGATGCCCGCGTTGGCGCTGTTGTGGCGGGGCCGGGGTGGGGGAAGAAGCATGCGGATATATTGCAGCGCCTGCTGGCAACGGATTGTCCGCTGGTGCTTGATGCCGATGCGCTGAATATGATCGCTGATGACGAGGCTTTGCAGCAGGCGCTTGAGCAGCGGACGGCCATAAGCGTAATCACGCCGCATCCGGGGGAGGCGGCGCGCCTGCTGCAGATGTCGGTGCAGGAGGTTCAGCGCGACCGCAAGCATGCGCTTCTGAATCTGATTCGCCGCTATCGCTGCCGGGTGGTGCTCAAGGGCAACGAAACCCTGATCGGGTCTCCGGACGGCATGATATTCCTGTCGCCATTCGGTTCGCCACAGATGGCCGTCGCCGGTTGCGGTGACGTGCTGGCCGGCATGATCGGGGCGCAGCTTGTTGCAGCGCATGCACGGCAGGATGCCACGGCCGTGGCCGCGGCCGTGGCGCTGCACGGTCTGGCCGGCGAGGAACATGGTTGGCATCTGGCCGGTGAGCTGACTACGGTTATTGCGCGTCTGCGTCAGTCGATCGAACGTCGCCATGAAAGTCCGGTCTGTCGATAACGGGAGCGGTGGACATCATGGGCCGCCGGTGCTATAAACCAGACCATGCGCCAGGGAGAGGAATGATCCAGATATGAGCCGTTCTCCGACGTCCCGGCGGCCATTGTCGCCAAGGGTTTCCATCTATCGCTGGCAACCGGCGATGATTGCCAGCCTGGCGCATCGCGTCAGCGGGCTGGTGCTGGTGCTGTTCGTTCCGCTTTATCTCTGGCTCCTGCATGGTATGACTGGTAGTCCCGAGGATTTCGATCGCGTGCAGGCCTGGATGCATGCGCCGCTTGGCAAGCTGTCGCTGTGGCTGGTTGGCGTGGCGCTGATATACCATTTTGCCAATGGTCTGCGCTTTCTCAGTCTTGATGCAGGCTGGTGTGAAAGCCGGGCGATGATGCGCCTTTCGGCCAGAATCGCCCTGGGGATCGCCTTGCTGGCGGCGGTGTTGCTGGTGATATTGTTGTGAAACTGACCAAGGAACCCGGCTCGGCCCGCAGCGGTATCGGTGACTGGTACTGGCAGCGTCTGTCAGCCGTCGTACTGGCCGTGCTGTTGCCGCTGCCTTTCCTGCTGATTGTGGCGGTTTACAGCGGCAGTGTCGACCAGCTGGGGCTGCTGGATCTGCTCGACCATTTCTTTTCGCGCCTGCTGCACACCCTGCTGATCCTGGCGCTGATCGTGCATGCCTATATGGGACTGAAGGTGATTTTCGAGGATTACGTGCCCGTGATCGGCTGGCGGGTGACGCTGATCGGTGGCATGTTGGTGGTGATGTCCGGTTTCGGTATCTGGTGGCTGGCCATTATCTGGGCCTGGGGTGGCTGATGCGGACGATCAATCGAATGAAGGGAGCGGGCTGATGGCGTATCTGTCCACGGACAAGGTCGAGCATCATTTCCACGACGTGGTGATCGTCGGCTCCGGCGGCGCCGGCATGCGTTGCGCGCTGCAGCTGGCCGATGCCGGGCATCGCGTCGCGGTCGTGACCAAGGTGCTGCCGACCCGTTCGCATACCGTGGCCGCCCAGGGCGGTATCAACGCTTCGCTCGGCAATGTCGCGTCCGATCACTGGCACTGGCACATGTACGATACGGTCAAGGGATCGGACTATCTGGGAGATCAGGACGCGATCGAATATATGTGTCGGGCAGCTCCCCTGCTGGTGCGCGAGCTTGAGCACCAGGGGGTGCCCTTTTCCCGTCTGGACGATGGCCGGATCTACCAGCGGCCGTTCGGCGGCCAGTCGCGCGAGTTCGGCGAGGGCGGGCAGGCGTCACGCACCTGTGCGGCGGCGGATCGCACCGGTCATGCGATTCTGCATTCGCTGTATCAGCAGAATCTGCGTGCCGGTACGCACTTCTATCAGGAGTTTTTCGCACTCGACCTGATCACCGGCGATGATGGCTGCCAGGGGCTGATGGCCTGGGATATCGCGCGCGGCGAATATCATCTGTTTCAGGCCAAGGCGGTGATTCTGGCCACCGGCGGCGCGGGACGTGTCTTTCGGGTGACGACCAATGCCCATATCTGTACCGGCGATGGTGGCGCGCTGACGCTGGCAGCAGGGCTGCCGATGGAGGATATGGAATTCTTCCAGTTTCATCCGACCGGCATTGCCGATGTCGGGCCGCTGATCACCGAAGGTGTGCGGGGTGAGGGCGGCTATCTGATCAATGCCAACGGCGAGCGTTTTATGGAACGCTATGCGCCGACGGCGAAGGATCTGGCCAGTCGCGACGTGGTATCGCGCGCCATTGCGCAGGAGATTCGCGAGGGGCGTGGTTGCGGGCCGAAGAAAGATCATGTGCTGCTCAAGCTCGATCATCTGGGCGAAGAGCTGATCATGTCCAAGCTGCCGAATATCCATGAACTGGCCCTGCGCTTTGCCGACGTGGATTGTACGAAGGATCCGGTCCCGGTTCAGCCTACCGTGCATTACACGATGGGCGGCATTCCGACGAACCGCTTCGGCGAGGTGGTATACAGCAAGGGGCGGAACAAGGAGGTCGTGTTCCCGGGCCTGTACGCGATCGGCGAGGCGGCCTGCGTTTCGGTACACGGCGCCAACCGGCTGGGCGGCAATTCGCTGCTGGAGATTGTCGTGTTCGGCCGGGCCTGCGGCAATCAGGTGATGAAGCATTTGCGGGAACATCGTTACCATGCGCAGCTGGATGTCGACTGCTGGCAGCGTGGCGCAGAGCGGGTCGAGCGCTGGCTGTCATCGGCGCGCGACAGGCGCGAGGGACCGTCCATTGCCGATGTGCGCCTGCGCATGCAGACGATCATGCAGGAACATTTCGGCGTGTATCGGACCGAGGAACTGATGGCCGAGGGCGTGGCACGGCTGGAGTCGCTGGCCGGGGAGATGGACCGGGCCGTGATCAGCGATGGCTGCGGCCTGTTCAATACCGAACTGGTCGAGGCGCTGGAGCTGGAAAACCTGATGGCGCTGGCGCGCGTGACGGCGGCAGGCGCGCTGGCCCGCAGGGAGTCGCGGGGCGCGCATGCGCGCGATGATTATCCGGAGCGCGATGATGAACGCTGGATGCGCCATACGCTGGCCACGCTCGACAGCGAAGGCGTGAAACTCGGTTACAAGCCGGTGCGCACCAGTCCGATGACGGTCGAATCGTTTCCGCCGAAGAAGAGGGTCTACTGATGAGCGAGATGATCCGCCTTTCGATATTCCGCTTCGATCCCGAGCGGGATGACAAGCCGTTCATGCAGAGCTACGAGGTGCCGGTGACGAAGCGGGGCATGAAACTGCTGGATGCCCTGAATTACATCAAATGGGAGCTTGACGGCACGCTGACCTATCGTCGTTCCTGCGGCGAGGGCGTGTGCGGTTCCGACGGTCTGAATATCAACGGCGTGAATGGTCTGGCCTGTATCACGCCGGTGACCGGCCTGAAGCAGCCGGTCCACGTGCGGCCGCTGCCGGGCATGCACGTGATCCGGGATCTGGTTGTCGACATGGATCATTTCTTCGATCAGTACCGACAGATTCAGCCGTGGATGCAGACCGATACGCCGACGCCGGAACATGAGCGTCTGCAGTCGCCCGAAGAGCGGGCCCTGCTGGATGGTCAGTACGAATGTATCCTGTGCGCCTGTTGCACGACCTCCTGTCCGTCGTGGTGGTGGAACGGCGATCGGTTTCTGGGGCCGGCCGTGCTGTTGCAGGCCAATCGCTGGATCGTTGATTCCCGCGACGAGGCGACCGGCAGGCGGCTGGATCAGCTCGAGGATGCATTCCGCCTGTATCGTTGCCATCAGATCATGAACTGCATGGAAGCCTGTCCGAAGGAGCTTAATCCGACGGCGGCCATCGACAGTATCAAGCGCAAGCTTCTGGCCCGAAAGTCCTAGTCACATGGACGATCTTGAGGTGCGGGTGCGGCGTGCTCGTTATCGGCTGAGCCGGCAGGGCATGCTGGAGCTGGATGCGTGGCTGGCCGCATTGTTGCAGGCCGACCTGACCGACCCGGATGTTGCCGGCGCCGTCGGCAGTATGCTGGAACACGAGCCGCCCGATCTGCAGCGCATGATGCAGGGCGAACGGCCGGTTCCCGATATTCTCAAGCGGTGGCTGGCGCGCCCGTGATGCGCATGATCGCATTTTCGGTGTTGCTGCTGTTCATTGCCTCTTGCGCGCCGCAGTCCGCCGTGACGGCGGATTCGCAGCTGTTTGTCTCCGATCTTGTCTTTGAACCCGCCGAGCTTGATATGGGAAGCGTCCGGGAGGGGGAAAAGGCGATCGGCTATCTCCGCATTCGCAATGCCGGCCACAGCATGGAACAGATCACCGAGATGCGGACATCCTGCGGCTGCTCGGTGGCCGAGCCCGAAGACAGGGTGCTGATGCCCGGCGGGTTTACGCGCGTGAGGATTACCATCGATACCTTCGCCAAGCAGGACAGGGTCAGGAAGTGGGTGGAACTGGTGGACGGCAAGGGACGCCGGAGCAGGGCGATTCTGTATCTGAAGGTGTTGCCGAATCCGCATCTGGATGCCTCGGCGCGCAGCATTTTCGACGGTCAATGCGCCGCCTGTCATTTTGATCCGGCAAGCGGCAAGCGGCAGGGGGCGGCGATTTATCGGGCCGTATGCTCGATGTGTCATGGCGAAAACGCCGGGGGTGCCTACGCACCGGCCCTGCGCGGGCATCGGGATAAGGATACGCTCGGGGCGCTGATTGCGCATGGCACGGGCAGCCGGCACATGCCCGGTTTTGCTCGTTCTGAAGGCGGACCGCTTGAACCGGCCCAGATCAGGGCGCTGGCGGACTGGCTTGCCGGGCTGGACGACCAGCCGCGCTGAGGGTATACATTCGGGCTGTTCGGAACATCGCCAGAGCGTATGGCTGCATATCGGCAGCGCCTCCGCAGATTTTCAACAGATGATGCCGGGTCGCGGGACCCGCACGGAAGCCTCGCGGCTTCTCTCAATCAAGAAGGGGATAACACCATGAAAAAAGATCTTGTCATCGCACCATCCATTCTGTCGGCTGATTTTGCCGATCTGGGCGCCGAAGTGCGCGCCATTGACGAGGGTGGCTGCGACTGGGTGCATTTCGATGTGATGGATGGAACGTTCGTGCCGCCGATCACGATCGGCGATAATGTCTGCAAGGCCATTCGTCCGCATACCAAGAAGCCGATCGATGTACATTTGATGGTCGAGCATCCGGATACGCAGGTCGAGGCATTCGCCAAGGCCGGTGCCGATATCATCACCGTGCATCAGGAGGCCTGTACGCATCTGGAACGCACGCTGCAGCTGATTCGCTCGCTGGGTAAAAAGGCCGGCGTCAGCCTGAATCCGGCCACGCCCGTTTCGACGATCAGGCATGTGCTGCATTGCACGGATCTGGTGCTGCTGATGAGCGTGAATCCCGGCTATGGCGGTCAGTCCTATATCCATGCCGTGACCGACAAGATTCGCGAGGCGCGGAAGATGCTTGACGAGGCCGGCTGCGATGCATGGCTGGAAGTGGATGGCGGCGTGAATGCCGACACGATCGCCGAAGTGACCGGCGCCGGCGCCGATGCCGTGGTGGCGGGGTCGGCCGTTTACAACAAGCCGGATTATGCGGCGGCCATTGCCGAACTGCGCGAACTGGCTGTTGGCAACCGATAAAACACACAATATTTATGTGTGTTGACGCCTGATAAACGGGCTGCTAGCCATGCGGTCTGTGAAATTTCAGTGAAGTTTTTTCATGTGGGAGGAGGAAATATGACAGATCAAGCAGATCAGTCGCGGCGCAACTTTCTGTACGTTGCCGCAGGCGGCATGGGGGCGGTGGCTGCCGGCGCGGCCGTGGTTCCCTTTATCGGCAGCATGCTGCCGGCGGCCGATACACTGGCCGCATCGAAAACCGAATTTGATGTTTCCACGGTGGAGCCCGGCCAGCTGGTTGTGATCCAGTGGCAGGGCAAGCCGGTATTTGTCGTGAATCGTACGCCCGAGTTCCTGGCTCAGGTGGATGGCCATGATGACATGCTCAAGGATCCGAATTCGGAGGCGATCGACGAGGTTTCCGCCGAGTGGATGGATACGCCGGAGAAGCGCAAATATCGTTCGATCAAGCCCGAATATCTGATTGTTGTGGCCAGCTGTACGCATCTGGGCTGCATCCCGTTGTTCAAGCCGACCAAGGGTCGCAAGGACTGGGGTGACTCGGTGCCGGAGGACTGGCCGGGAGGATGGCATTGTCCGTGCCACGGTTCCCTGTATGACATCTCCGCGCGCGTGATCAATGGATCGCCGGCGCCGCACAACCTGCATCTGATGCCATACAAGTATCTTTCCGACACGAAAGTGTTGATCGGATAAGGGGGGGGACGTGCTAGAGAAAATGATGAAAACCAAACTGTTCGGCTGGATTGATGAGCGCACCGGTGCCGAGGCGATCATCAAGTCGCAGCTGACCGAGTATCAGGTGCCGAAGAACCTGAACTATATGTGGAATTTCGGTTCGCTGGCCCTGCTGGTGCTGGTGTTGCAGATCCTGACCGGCATCTTCCTGGCCATGTATTACAAGCCGAGCGCGGCGCTGACCTACGGCGGTTACACGGTGGCCTTTGATTCGGTGGAGCGCATCATGCGCGACGTGAACTTCGGCTGGCTGATCCGTTATATGCATGCGGTCGGCGCTTCGGCCTTCTTCGTTGTCGTTTATATGCACGTCGGTCGCGGCCTGTACTATGGCTCGTTCAAGGGGCCGCGCGAGTTGCTGTGGATCATTGGCGTGGTCATCCTGCTGATCATGCAGGGTGCGGCCTTCTTCGGCTATCTGCTGCCCTGGGGCCAGATGTCCTTCTGGGGCGCGACCGTGATCACGAACCTGTTTGGCGCATTGCCGGTGATCGGCGATTTCCTCCAGCAGGTGCTGCGTGGCGGATTTGCTGTCAGCGACCCGACGCTGAACCGCTTCTTCTCGCTGCATTATCTGTTCCCGCTGCTGCTGGCGGCCATCGTCGGCGGCCATGTGCATGCACTGCATGTCGTGCACTCGAACAACCCGACGGGACTGGACGTGCACGAGGGCAAGGGCACGATTCCGTTCCATCCGTATTATACGGTCAAGGATGCGTTCGGCGTCGGTGTGTTCCTGACGATCTACTGCTATATCGTGTTCTTTAATCCGCAGATGGGCGGCTACTTCATCGAGGTGGACAACTAGGTGCCGGCGAACAATCTGCAGACACCGGCCCATATTGCACCGGTATGGTATCTGACGCCGTGGTACACGATCCTGCGCTCGTTCGAGAGCAAGCTGCTCGGCGTGCTGATGATGGGTGCCTCGCTGGCCATCCTGTTCGTGCTGCCGTTCCTGGATCGTTCCAGGGTGCGTTCGGCCCGTTACCGGCCGGTCTATCGCCAGATGGTGTTCCTGTTCTTCGTGACGGTGATTATCCTGGGTTACTGCGGCCATTCCGCGCCGACCCCGACGCTGAAGCTGATCGGTCAGCTGGCGACAGCCTATTACTTCGCTTTCTTCCTCTTGTTGCCGCTGGTCAACAAGTTCGAGAAGACCAAGCCATTGCCGGAGGAGATTTAACATGACGTTGAAGCATTTATGGATTGCAGCTGCCGCTGCGCTGGCTCTGAACATGCCCTCCATCGCCTCGGCGTCCGAAGGTCATGGCGCAGCCCTGAAACATGCCGACATCGATGTCACCGATCAGGCGCAGATCCGTCGCGGACTGACGGTGTTCACCGATGTCTGCATGGGCTGTCATTCGGCCAAGTATGTCACCTACAAGGGGCTGATGGATTATCCCGAGATCGGCATCAGCCGCGAGCTGGTGGACGAACTGCGCGGCGACAAGCCGCTGACCAGTGGCCTGATCACCGACCTGAGCCCCGAGGACGCCGAAGTGTCCTACGGCAAGGTGCCGCCCGATCTGTCGCTGATCGTCAATGGCCGCCGCGGTGGCGCGGATTATGTGTACTCGTTGCTGACCGGCTTTGAGCATGATCCGGCCGGCAAGGTTCCCGACGGAAACTACAACAAGTATTTCCCCGGCAACCGCATTGCGATGCCCGATCCGCTGGCATGGCTTGATCATGACGCGGCCGACACCGAAGAACTGGAGAAGCAGGCGCAGGATGTGGCCGCCTTCCTGGCCTTCATCAGTGATCCGCACCAGAACGAGCGCCGTACCATCGGCAAGTACGTGGTGATCTTCCTGATCCTGCTGACGCTGGTGCTCTACCTGCTGAAGAAGGAAGTCTGGAAGGACGTCAAGCACTGATCAGTCGCTTGCGCTTCGCGAACGGAGGCCCGCCTTTCCGGCGGGCCTTTTTCGTTGCAAAACCGGGGCCTTTCCTTGACCGTTTCCGGCCCCGTTCGTACACTCGCCATCCCTTTGCGGGTCTATTATGCCGGGAGCCAGCCAGTTCATGCGCGAATTCGAAAAAATCAAACGCCTTCCTCCCTATGTCTTTGCCGTGGTCAATCAGCTGAAGATGGAATTGCGCCATGCCGGCCACGACATCATCGATCTTGGCATGGGCAACCCCGATCAGCCGACCCCGAAACATATCGTCGACAAGCTGTGCGAGGCGGCGCGCGACGGACGCAACCACCGCTACTCGGTATCGCGTGGCATCCCGGGGCTTCGCAAGGCGATCTGCGCCTGGTACAAGCGCAAGTTCGATGTCGAGCTGGATCCGGAAACCGAGGCGATTGCGACGATCGGATCGAAGGAAGGGCTGGCGCATCTGGCCGTGGCGATCACCTCGCCGGGCGATCTGGTGCTGACGCCGAATCCGGCCTATCCGATTCATCCCTACGGTTTCATTATCGCCGGCGCCGATATCCGCCACGTGCCGATGGGGCCGGGCTACGACTATTTCGAGGAAGTGCAGAAGGCAGTCAAGGATTCCTGGCCGCGTCCGAAGATTCTCGTGGTCAATTTTCCGTCCAACCCGACCGCCGAGGTCGTCGATCTGGATTTCTACGTCAAGCTGGTCGATTTCGCACGCGAGAATGATCTGATCGTGATCTCCGACATCGCCTATGCCGAAATCACCTTCGATGATTATCAGTGCCCGTCGATCCTGCAGGTGCCGGGCGCCAAGGATGTGGCGGTCGAGTTTTATTCGCTTTCCAAGAGTTACAATATGCCGGGCTGGCGTATGGGCTTTATGGTCGGCAACCGCGAGATCGTGGCGGCCCTGGCCAAGATCAAGTCCTATCTGGATTACGGCACCTTCCAGCCTTTGCAGATTGCCGCCTGTACCGCGCTCAACGGCCCGCAGGACTGTGTCGAGGACATCCGGCAGATGTACCAGTCGCGCCGCGATACGCTGATCAACGGGCTGCATAATATGGGCTGGATGGCCGAAACCCCGAAGGCGACGATGTTTGTCTGGGCCGAGATTCCGGACGAATTCAAGCCGATGGGATCGCTGGAGTTTTCCAAGCTGATGCTCAGGGAAGCGGGTGTGGCCGTGTCGCCGGGTATCGGCTTTGGCGATTATGGCGATCATTATGTGCGCATCGCGCTGATCGAGAACGAGCATCGCACCCGTCAGGCACTGCGTGGCATGCGTCATTTTCTCAATGCCGGCGGCTCGTGAACGACGATGGTGCAAATGAACTGGAGTGAGCATGAATGAAATGAGAGTTGGATTGCTGGGGCTGGGCACGATCGGTACGGGCGTGGCCCGCATCCTGATCGAACAGCAGGAACTGATCGCTCGGCGGCTGGGCAGGAAGATCGTGCTGGTGGCCGCGGCCGACCGCGATCTGCAGCGTGAGCGCGACCTCGATCTGTCCGGCGTGCGCCTGACCGACGATGCGGCCGGGATCGTGAAGGCCGACGATATCGATCTGGTCGTCGAACTGATCGGCGGCTACGAGCCGGCGCGCAGTTTCGTGGTCGGGGCGCTGGAGAACGGCAAGCATGTCGTGACGGCGAACAAGGCGCTGATCGCCAAGCATGGCGAGGAGCTGTTCCCGATGGCGGCGGACAAGGGGCTGCAGATCGGTTTCGAGGCGGCGGTCGGCGGCGGTATTCCGTGCATGAAGGCGCTGCGCGAGGGTCTGGCGGCCAATGCGATTGAATCGGTCTACGGCATCCTGAACGGTACCTGCAACTTCATCCTGACCAAGATGGAGAACGAAGGCAGCGACTATGCCGATGTATTGCGCGAGGCGCAGCAACTCGGCTATGCCGAGGCCGATCCGACCTTCGACGTCGAGGGCGTGGATACGGCCCACAAGCTGTCGATCCTGGCGGCCATGGCTTTCGGTTCGAAGATCCGCTTCGACGAGGTGCATACCGAGGGTATCAGCCGTATCGGCGCCGCCGATATCGAATCGGCCCGTGAGATGGGCTACCGGATCAAGCTCTTGGGCATCGCCAAGCCGCATTTCGATGGCGACGACGAGTATGTCGAGATGCGCGTGCATCCGACGCTGGTGCCGCTGGATTCGCAGATGGCGCAGGTGTCCGATTCCTACAATGCGGTACAGATCTCCGGTGATTTCGTCGAGCATACGATGTATTTCGGCCGTGGCGCCGGCGAGCGGCCGACCGCATCGGCCGTTGTGGCCGATATCATGGATATCGCCAGCGGCTTCCCGGACGGCATTGCGCACCTGGCGCCGCCGATGGGCTTCGTCGAGTCCTCGCGTCGCGAGGTTCCGACCCTGCCGATGGCCGATGTGGTCTGCGAATACTATATCCGCCTGATGGTTCGGGATAAGCCCGGCGTCATTGCGGCGGTTACGTCGATTCTGGCCGACCACCGCATCAGCCTCGAGGCCCTGATCCAGAAGGAGCGTCATGCCAGCCAGAGCGTTCCGATCATCATGCTGACCCATGAAACGACCGAAGGAAACCTGCAGGCGGCGATCAGCCGCATCACGGGCCTGGAAACGGTCGACAAAGATGTGCTGATTCTGCGTAAAGAATCGGCCGTTGCATAAGGAATACGCCATGCCCCGCTATGAAGGAATCATCAACCGCTACCGCGCCTTTCTGCCGATCGGCGAGGATGATGCGGTGATCACGCTCTATGAAGGCAACACGCCGCTGCATGAATCGATGAATCTGCGCAACGCGATCAACCCGGAGCTGAATATCTATCTGAAGTTCGAGGGCCTGAATCCGACCGGTTCGTTCAAGGATCGCGGCATGACGATGGCCGTGACCCAGGCCTACAACAGCGGTTCGCGCAAGGTGATCTGCGCCTCGACCGGCAACACCTCGGCCTCGGCCGCCGCCTATGCGGCCAACTGCGGCATGGATGCCTATGTGCTGATTCCCGACGGCAAGATTGCGCTGGGCAAGATGAGTCAGGGCATGCGCTATGGTGCGAAAGTGATCCAGATTCGAGGCAATTTTGATGATGCGCTGGAACTGGTGCGCGAGATTTCCGCCGATGGTTCGATCTCGCTGGTCAATTCGGTCAATCCGTACCGGTTGCAGGGACAGAAAACCGGCGCCTTCGAGATTGTCGACGAGCTGGGCTTTGCGCCGGATTACCACGCGCTGCCGGTCGGCAATGCCGGCAATATCACGGCCTACTGGATGGGCTATAAGGAATATCACGACAAGCGCATTGCCAGAAGCCTGCCGAAGATGCTCGGCTTTCAGGCCGCCGGCGCGGCTCCGATCGTCAACGGCGCGCCGGTCGAAAACCCGGAAACGGTGGCCACCGCCATCCGCATCGGCAAGCCGGCATCCTGGCAGCAGGCGGAAGCGGCGCGCGACGAGTCGGGCGGCCGTATCGACGCGGTGACCGATACCGAAATCCTGCAGGCTTACGATATGCTGGCCTCGCTGGAAGGCGTGTTCTGCGAACCTGCCTCGGCCGCTTCGGTGGCCGGCGTGATCAAGCTGAACAAGGCCGGCTATTTCAGGCCGGGCGATAAAATCGTCTGTACGCTGACCGGCAACGGACTGAAGGATCCCGATACCGCGATGAAGGGCGTGGCTTCTCCGGTGACGATCGATGCGACCGAGGATGCGGTGCGCCGGGTGCTTGAGTCCTGAGTGAACGATGATCGCGCCGTGCTGATTGTCAGCCGGGCATTGCTGGAGGGGGAAGAGGGATGGATGCTGCATCCATGCCTGGATCCCTGGCGGGAGGCGCTCGCGCGCCGCAGGCGGGCATGGTTCCGTTCCGGGCCCGGCACGCCGCTGTCCTGGTATGCGCTGCTGCATGGAATCTCCGACATCGGGATCGTGGCCGCATCCTTTCCCGACCTGCCCGCGGACATGCGGCAATACTGGATCGCCAGCCCCTACCATGCGCAGCTGGGGCGTGATTCGGTGCGTCTGCTGGCCGACGGCGAGCTGCCCTTTTCGGCCCGCGATGCCGAATGGCTCTGCGAACTTCTGAATCCGCTGCTGAACGAGGAAGGCATGCGGCTGATGGCGCATGGGGCTGCGATGATGCTGGGGTGCCGGCGGCCGTTGCAGGCAGAACCCGTCGATTTTGGGTGCATTGCCGGTGGCATGTTGCCCGACCGGCATCCGCGCGGGACGGACGGCGGTCGTCTGATGCGCCTGCTGTCCGAAATCCAGATGCAGCTGCACCGGCATCCGGCCGTTCACCGGCGCGAACGCGGTGAGCCGGATATTCACGGCCTGTGGCTGTGGTCGCCGGGCATGCCGGTGTGCCGCGATGTATCCGGAATCCCCGTTGCCACGCGCAATCCGGCCCTGCAATCGCTGGCCGATGGCCGCGATGCCCATGTCACGATCAGCGAGGTCGAGCGTTTGCCTGAACTGTTGCCTGTCGGCGGCAGGCTGCCGCGCCATGTGTTGCTGGGAGGCGACGGGATGGCCGTATTGCTGAGTCGTTCGCTGTGGCCGCACCGGGGTGGCTGGCAACCGAAAAAGCCAGCTTCCGAGTCGATGCTGGGCGAAACATTGCGAGCCTTGCTGTGAGCCTGCCGACCGGCATTACGATGCGCGGCAAGCGGCTGGCATGGCGTCACGCCCCGCTTGTGACATATGATCCGCTCACCGCCTGGCGCGGCCTGCTGGAAGCGCGCGGCCTGCATGAGTCCGATCCGTTCTTTTCGCCGATGCTTGCCAGTCTGCCCGATCCGATGGGCATGCGGGACATGGATCGGGCCGCCGCCCGCGTGGCCGGTGCGATCCGGAACGGCGAGGCGATTCATATCTTCGGTGATTTCGATTGCGACGGCGTGAGCGGCACTGCAATTCTGGTCGAGGCGCTGCGCGCCGCCGGTGCCTCGGTGAGTTTTTCGATTCCGCACCGGGCCGATGACGGCCATGGCATCGGCGCCGGGGCTGTGCGTCAGGCGTTCGAAAACGGCGCGCGGCTGGGCATCAGTGTCGATACCGGTACGACCTGTTTTGCGGCCTGCGATGCGGCCGCCGGGCTTGGTTTCGACCTGATCGTGTCCGATCATCATCTGCCGGAGGAGCACTTGCCGGCGGCCTATGCCCTGCTGAACCCGGCGCGCAGCGATTGCGGCTTTGCCGGACGTCAGCTGTGCGGTACGGGCGTGGCGTTTTTCCTGCTGATGGCAGTGTGGAAGGAACTGGGCGAGGCGAGACCGGCCTACGATCTGCGGCGCCTGCTGGATCGGGTGGCCGTGGCGACGATTGCCGATGTGATGGACCTGGTCGGCGTGAACCGGGTGCTGGTTCATCATGGCCTGCAGCGCCTGAATACGGAGCCTTCGACCGGCATGCGGGCTTTGCTCGATGTGGCCAGGGTCAAGAAGCGTATCTCGGCGGAAACGATCGGCTTCTATCTGGCGCCGCGCATCAATGCCGCCGGTCGCATGCAGCACGGAGAGGAGGCGATGCGGCTGCTATGCACGGACGATGCCGACGAGGCACGCCGCATCGCGGAGATGCTTGATGCCACGAACAAGCAGCGCCGCCAGGTCGAGGCCGAGGTGTTCAGGCAGGCGGAGGCGATGCTGGGCGATGCCGACACGCTGGCCGTTTATCATGCGGACTGGCATGCCGGCGTGGTCGGGCTTGCCGCCGGACGACTGGCCAGGAAGCATCACCGGCCGGCGGCGGTCGGCTTTATCACGCCGGACGGCAGGGTGCGGATATCGCTGCGCGGCGTGCCGGGATTTCATATCGGCGACCTTCTCCAGGCCTGTGCTGAACATCTGGAAGGCTTCGGTGGTCATGCGGGTGCCGGCGGAGGCACGGTCGGGGAGGGCGCCTGGGAAGGTTTCGTGCAGGCATTCGCGGCGGCGATCCGGGAGCAGGCGGCCCGGGCGCCTGCACATGATCTGTGCCATGTGGACGGCATGCTGGGGCTGGGTGCGATGCATGCGGGACTCGCCCGGCGCCTGCAGCGCTTCGAGCCTGTCGGACGCGGCAACCCGCCCTGTTGCTGGTTGCTCAGGGATGTGCACGTAGCCGATTGCCGGGAACTGAAGGGCGGTGTTGTACGCCTGCTGCTTGGCGACGGTCGCCATGCGCTGCCGGCCATCCTGTTCGGCGGCGGCATGTTCAGGGAGGCCCTGCAGGCCGGTGCCACGCTGTCGGTGCTGGGCCAGCTGGAATGCGACGACTGGCGCGGCGGGGACGCGGTACAGTTTGTCGTGCAGGATATATTGACGGAGAGCGGGACATGACGGGGGAAGGAAAGATGGCGGAGCTTGCAGGGGTATATCCGGTGCTGATCGGCCTGATGGGCTCGGGCAAGAGCAGCATCGGCCGCCGTCTGGCGGCGGCGCTGGAGCTGCCGCTTGTCGATCTCGACGCGGTCATCGTCGAGCAGGTAGGCCGTCCGATTCCGAAGATCTTCGCTGAGCGCGGTGAGGAAGGCTTTCGCGATCTGGAAACGGACATGCTGGCCCGGGTGATCGGCCGGCCGGCGGTGCTGGCCACCGGCGGCGGCATTGTGATGCGAGAGCGGAACAGGGCGCTGCTCAGGCAGCACCCGCCGGTCATCTGGCTGAAGGCTGATCCGGAGTTCCTGGCCGCGCGCATCAAGGGAGATGCGAACCGGCCGCTGATCGCCGGCGGCAACGCCCTTGAAACGCTGCGGCAACTGGCGGATTTGCGCTACCCGCTGTACGAGGCCTGTGCCGATTTCGTCCTGCCGCGCGGGGATATGAAGAAGTCCGAGGCGTTGCGGGAGATTCTGGCCTTTTTGCATCGCTGGCGGCGCGAAAACGCCGCTGGATGAAGCCCGTGGCGGTATTGATTTGCCGTCCTGAAACGCTACCTTCCCGGGCAGCCGGGGGCGGCTGTTGCTGCACAAGCTTTTTTGTCGAGGTGAACGTATGAGCATCGAAGATCAGATTGCGGGGTTCAGAACTAGGGCCGAGGATTACGGCTCGCGTCTGAATGCGCTGCGGAGGTCACTTTGACATCGAAGGCAAGCAGGAGGAACTGCGCGAGCTGAACGCGCGCATCGAGGATCCGTCCCTGTGGGACAATCCGGAAGAGGCGCAGTCGCTGATGCAGAACCGCACGCGCCTGGAACGCGTGCTGAAGAACTTTCACGAGGCTGAAAGCGCGCTGGAGGATGCGGCGACGCTGTTCGAGATGGGCGCCGAAGAGGGCGACCGTGACAGCCAGATCGAGGCCGTGGAAGGGCTCGACGCGGTACAGAAGACGATTGAACAGCTGGAGCTGGCCCAGATGCTGGGTGGCGAGATGGATGCCGAATCGGCCTTTCTGGAGATCAATGCCGGTTCCGGCGGAACCGAGGCGCAGGACTGGGCCGAGATGCTGCTGCGTATGTATCTGCGCTGGGCCGAGCGCAAGGGCTTCAAGACCGAGCTGATGGAATGCACGGCCGGCGAGGAGGCGGGTATCAAGTCGGCCACGGTGTCGGTCAGGGGCGATTACGCCTATGGCTATCTGAAGGCCGAGATCGGCGTGCACCGGCTGGTGCGCAAGTCGCCGTTCGATTCGGGCAACCGGCGGCATACCTCGTTCGCATCGGTGTTTGCCTATCCGGATATCGATCGCGAGATTGATATCGACATCGATCCGGCCGATGTGCGCACCGACACCTACCGCGCCTCGGGCGCCGGCGGCCAGCATGTGAACAAGACCGATTCGGCTGTGCGCATGACCCATATCCCGACCGGCGTGGTCGTGCAATGCCAGAACGACCGATCGCAGCACAAGAACCGCGATGCCTGCTGGAAGATGCTCAAGGCGCGCCTGTACGAGCTGGAACTGGAAAAACAGAATGCCGAGAAGCAGGAGATGGAGGATGCCAAGACCGATATCGGCTGGGGGCATCAGATCCGTTCCTACGTGCTCGACCAGTCGCGTATCAAGGACTTGCGTACCGGCATGGAAACCGGCAATACGCAGGCCTTTCTGGACGGCGATATCGACGACTTCATCCGCGCCGAGCTGATGGGCATGCGGCGCGGCGAGGCGGCCGAATAACGCTCTCCGGTCCGTCGAAAGATCAGAAATATCTTTATTTTTTCGCGCGTGGCGCTATGATGCGCAGCCTTTTTGGCACTGCCGGCGCCAGAATCAGGAGGTTTAGATGATCAAGCTGTATTCCGACGGGCACTGTCCCGATTCGCATCGTACCCGCATCGTATTGGCGGAAAAGGAACTGCCGGTGACGATCATCGAGGTCGAGGCGGACAACCTGCCGGCCGAATTTCTGGAGCTCAATCCGTATGGCAAGCTGCCGACCGTGATCGATCGCGATATCGTTTTCTTCGAGTCGTCCGTCGTCAACGAGTATCTGGACGAGCGCTATCCGCATCCGCCGCTCAAGCCCGGTTCGCCGGCCGAGCGCGCCCAGATGCGCATGGCCGTGCTGCAACTGGAGCGCGAGCTTTATCCGCTGTACCGCGAGATGCTCAACCCGCGCAAGAAGAAGGAGGCGGCCAAAAAGATCGCCACCTATCTGGAGTCGCTGAATACCTATCTGGCCCGTCAGGAATATTTCATCGGCGAGCAGTATACGCTGGCTGATGTCGGACTGGCGCCGATCCTGTGGCGTCTTTCATCGCTGGGCGTCGACACCTCGAAATGGCCGAATCTGGAAGCCTATATGGATCGCCTGTTTGAGCGTCCGGCCTTCCAGCGCTCGCTGTCCGAACATGAGCAGATGCTGCAGGACTTCTGATTGAATTGACCCTCGCCTGTGACTAGGCTCACGGGGCTTTGTTTTTGCGTCACCTAGTTTTCCTCCGTCCTGACCGCCCGGCCCAGCCGGATGTGATCCGGATGCAACGAAATCATACGGGGCTTGCAGCATGATTAAGGTGGTTCACAAGGGGCAGTCCGGCTGGGAAGAGGCCACGCAGGTTGTGGCGGAAACCTTTGCCAGAACCTACGGTGCGCAGCTGAAGCACTTCATGCCCCATTTCATTCGCGTTTCCGATCGCCGCGGCGAGTGCCGGGCCGTACTCGGTTATCGCGATGCCGAAAGCGAGAAGCTGTTTCTGGAAGTCTATCTGGATGAGCCGATCGAGCAGGCGATCACCCGTTATCTCGGTTATCCGGTCGATCGTTCCACGATCGTCGAGGTCGGCAATCTGGCCGAAATGGAGCCGGGGGATGCGCGAATGGCGATTATTGCCGCGACGGCCTTTCTGTACACGGCGGGTTATCGCTGGGTCGTGTTCACCGGCGTGGCGCGGCTGCGCAACGCTTTTCGCAGGCTCGGCATGGAGCCGAAGGAACTGATGACAGCCGATGAAAGCCGGCTCAGCGAGAAACAGCGCGCCGACTGGGGCCGCTATTACGACGGTAATCCGGTGGTCTGTTTCGGCGATATCGAGCAGGGCCACAACAACCTGCAGGAACTGTGGGCCAGTCTGCGCGACACCTGGGCCAGCGCGGTCGAGGAGGGGGAACGTCAGGCGCGGCAAGCCGGTGCTGAAAGGAAGCGGGCATGAGCCGGGTGCTTGAGGCGCTGGCCCGCCACGCAGCCGGGTGTCCGGAGCATATTGCGCTGCAGGCGCGGGATGTCGCCGATAGCCTGAGCTACGGACGCCTTGCCGCAGCGGTGGAAACGCTGGCCGGCGAACTGCGTTCGCTTGGGAGCGGTCCGGTGGCGCTGCTGGCCGATAATACTCCGGCCTGGGCTGTCGCCGATCTGGCGGCGCTGGCCGCCGGCCGGACGATGATTCCGGTGCCGCATTTCTTTTCACCCGCCCAGATCCGGCATCTGCTGCAAAACTCCGGCGCCGGATTGTTGCTGAGCGACCACCCGGAGCAGGGCGCTGCATTGCTCGCGGGCATCGGCATCGAAACGGGGCGACCGCTGCAAGTGCCGGCCGGAACGCAGGATCTTGCGGCATTCGTATTCGAGGGCACGCCGTCGTCGTTGCCGGAGGATTGCGCCAGGATCACCTATACATCGGGCTCCACCGGCGAGCCGAAGGGCGTTTGCCTTTCGCTGCGGGCGATGGAGGTGGTCGCTGCATCACTGACCGGAGCGACCGATGCCCAGGGCGAAGACCGGCATCTGGCTGCCTTGCCCTATGCGACGCTGCTGGAGAATATCGGCGGACTGTATGCGCCACTGCTGGCCGGCGCGACGGTATGCGCGACGGGGCTGACCGAAGTGGGCCTGAGCGGCGCATCGGGCCTGGATATTGCGCGTTTTGCTGCGGTGTTGAACGAAAGGTGCATCACGACCTGCATCATGATCCCCCAGATGCTGCACGGCCTTGTCGCGGCCATCGAGGGCGGCATGCCGAAGCCTTCAGAGCTGCGTTATATCGCGGTCGGTGGCGCGCCGGTATCCGAACACCTTATGGCCCGGGCATCGGAACTCGGTTTGCCGGTTTACGAAGGCTATGGCCTGTCCGAGGCGGCCAGCGTCGTGGCCGTCAACCGGCCGGGCGACAATCTGCCGGGAAGCGTCGGCAGGCCCTTGCCTCATGTCGAGATCGACTTCGGTGCCGACGGCGAAATCCTGGTGCGCGGCAGTCTGTTTGCCGGCTATCTGGGAAAGCCTCCGCTGCAG
Organism: Zetaproteobacteria bacterium; assembly: GCA_021545625.1. Classification (GTDB taxonomy): domain Bacteria; phylum Pseudomonadota; class Zetaproteobacteria; order Mariprofundales; family Mariprofundaceae; genus JAJRVH01. The sequence continues at coordinate 6,079 of JAJRVH010000222.1, read as the reverse complement.
CAGGATGCCTGGTGGCCGACCGGCGATATCGGCTGGCTGGATGAAGCGGGCTTTTTGCACCTTGCCGGGCGTAAAAAGCATCTGTTCATTACCGCCTTCGGCCGTAATGTTGCGCCTGAATGGGTTGAGCGCGAACTGGCCATCGAGTCGGCGATTGCCCAGGTGTGTGTGTTCGGTGAGGCGAAGCCTTTCAATGTCGCGGTGATCGTGCCGCGTCAGGGCGCCAGCGAAGCGATGGTCGATGCGGCCATCGTCGTTGCCAATGAGCGCCTTCCGGATTATGCGCAGGTGTCGCGCTGGCTGAGGGCCGATGAGCCGTTCAGCGTCGGCAACGGTCTGTTGACCGGCACGGGGCGCCCTCGCCGGGCACAGATTTACCAGGCCTATCGCGACCGGATCGAGGCCCTGTACGAGGAGCATATATGAGTTTTTACGATGAATTGATGAGCGCTACCGAGGAGGCGCGCAATGATCTGCTGTCCATTCCGTTCATTCGGATGGGGGCGATGGGAGAGCTGTCGCTGGAGAGCTATCTGGCATTTCTGGGGCAGGCCTATCACCATGTGAAGCATACCGTGCCGCTGCTGATGGCCACCGGCGCCCGCCTGTCTGAGGAAAAGGAGTGGCTGCGCGAGGCGATCGGCGAATATATCGAGGAAGAGATCGGGCATCAGGAATGGATCCTGAACGATATCGAGGCGGCCGGTGGCGACAGGGAAGCGGTGCGCCGCGCCATGCCGATGCCGGCCACGGAGCTGATGGTCGCCTATGCCTACGATACGATCCAGCGCGGTAATCCGGTCGGTTTCTTCGGCATGGTGCTGGTGCTCGAGGGCACGAGCGTGGCGCTGGCCACGCAGGCGGCCGATAATATCCAGAAAGCGCTGAAGCTGCCCAGGGAGGCCTTTTCATATCTGACCTCGCACGGCTCTCTGGATGTCGGCCATGTCGATTTCTACGAAAAGCTGATGAACCGGCTTGAGTCGGAGGCGGACAAACAGGCCGTGATCCATGCTGCCCGCATGTTCTACAGGCTTTATGGCGACATCTTTCGTTCGCTGCCGCTGATCGCAATCAAACAGGAGTCATCCACGTGAATATCAGGGACAAACATATCCTTCTGACGGGGGCCGCCGGCGGCATGGGGCGCATTCTCGCTGCCGAGCTGCATGCCCGCGGCGCCCGACTGTCGCTCATCGATGCGAATGCCGAGGCATTGCAGCAGGTGGCGGGCGAGCTCGACGGCACTGCCGCGATCGTCGGCGACCTTTCGACGATCGACGGTTGTTCGGCCGTCGCGGCCGGAGCCGCAGAGGCGCATGGCCCGGTTGACGTGCTGATCAACCTGGCCGGCATGATGAGTTTCCGCTGCTACGAGGAGGAGGATCCGGCGATGATCGAACGCATCGTTCAGGTCAATCTGCTGGGGGCGATGCAGCTGACCCGCGCGGTATTGCCGGACATGATCGGGCGCAATCAGGGGCGTATCGTCAATGTCGGATCGATCTTCGGCTCGATCGCGTTTGCCTATTTTACGGCCTATTCGGCCAGCAAGTTCGGTCTGCGCGGTTTTTCCGAGGCCCTGCGCCGGGAGCTGAACGATACCGGCATCCGCGTGATGTATGTGGCGCCGAGGGCCGTGAAAACGCCGCTGAACACCGGCCGCATCATGCGCATGGGTGAGGCGACGAAGATGAACATGGATGAACCGGAATATGTCGTGCGCAAGATTATCCGGGCCATCGATAACGACCGCCGCGAGGTGTATATCGGCTTTCCGGAATCGCTGTTCGTCGGCATCAATGTGCTGCTCCCGCGTCTGGTCGACAGGGCGCTGGCGGCCCAGAACCGGATTGCCCGGACATTTGCCAGGGAAGAGGACTAAAGGAGGAAATGATGAAAAGGATATTGTTGTTGCTGAGTGGACTGCTGCTGGGCGGGCTGCCGGCCCTGACGGCCGCGCATGCCGACGAGGCGACGCTGCAGCTGGCGCAGCGCTGGGACAGGATCAAGTATCAGACGCAGGACAAGAAGGCGCGCGTTGCGGCCTATGAACAGCTGATCACCGATGCGAAGGCGCTGGCGGCCAAGCAGCCGGACAATCCGGGGCCGAAGGTCTGGGCCGGTATCACGCTGGCGACGCTGGGCGGGGAGGTCGGCGCGATGGGCGGCGCGCTGGGCAAGGTCAAGGAAGCGAAGAAGCTGCTCGAGGAGGCGCTGGCCATGCACCCGGACCGGGAGCTGGAAACCTCGATCCATACGACGCTGGGCAGCCTGTATTATCAGGTGCCGGGCTGGCCGATTGGATTCGGCGACGAGGACAAGGCGGTGGAGCATCTGAACAGGGCGCTTGAACTGAGCCCTGACGGCCTGGATGCACATTTCTGGATGGCCTCCTATCTGATGGACGAAACGCGTCGCTACAAGGAAGCCGCCGACCATTTCCGCAAGGCCATCGCGGCACCGGCGCGACCGGGACGCGAGATTGCCGATGCCGGTCGCAAGGCCGAGGCAAAGGCATTGCTGGAGAAAGTGGAAAAGAAGATTCGCCATTAAGCCGGCTGCGGGCTCGAGCCTTGGCTTGCGTCCTCCATTTTTTGGTTGACCCGGGCAGGGCAGTCGCTAATCTTCGCCGCGTCCCGAAGGTCCCCATCGTCTAGTCGGCCTAGGACACCGCCCTTTCACGGCGGCAACAGGGGTTCGAATCCCCTTGGGGACGCCATATGAAAAGGAGCTGCAGTCATGCAGCTCCTTTTTTATTTGGTTATTCAGATTGGGTACAGGTAAAGAAGCCGCGTCATGCGGTTTCTCTCTGCTCTTGTAGCTCGTACAAGCGCTGAAAAAGCCTGTTCGAGATGCGCTCATAGAGACTAGCGCACGTATTGTTCATGGTTTTTCTCTGGAAAGCTGTTTGTTGTTATGATCATGCCGGGTGCGACACAGGGTGTCGCACGGTGTCGTATCCTGGGCCCTGCAGGAGGATAAATATATGCGCATTGCACTGGATGTTGAAGGGGAGCGATTCGGACTGGATGAAATTCCCCTGCGGGATATCGTGAGATGGCTTGATGAAATCGGTGCAGGGAATGCTCTGAACCGAATTCTCGAACATTCGGAAGAGGGGGAAGTGATTCTGGGCTGTTCTTCCGGAAAGCTGTTGAGTGGCAGGGGGAGGCTGCCAGAGATGAAGCCCCTCTCTGATCTGATGGTGGCCAACTATAAAGTGCTGGAAGAACTGTATGCCTCGAGTGCCGAATATCATACCTTTCCATGGGAAAGGGAGATCTTTCATACAGGCATGGCTGTGCTGGATGCTATGCTCGGCGGGATACAGAAGGGAACCGTGACATGGCTGGCTGGCCGCGCTGATAGCGGTGTGTCCGGGTTGCTGTTCGAGGCTGCGACCGGTATCGCTGCAAGTACCAGGGCGGATGGCAAGTCGCCGGTGGGGGCTATATTCTCCTCGACCCGCGCGGAGGAGGATGTATCCATGTATATGCTGGCTATGCGTTCCGGCGTGAAACTCGCCACGATGCGCCGGGGGAAATGGTCTGCCCGGTCATGGCGGCAACTGGCGGAAGCGTCCGGCGCGCTGGCCGAATCGAAATTATGGATACTCTTCGATCATCAAGTGACCGAGGATGCGCTGCGCTACAGGTTCGATCAATTCGACAAATCCGGAAAACGTATGGATATCATCGTTCTGGATCGTATCGAACTGCAATGTCATTTGTGTCCGGAGGCGTTGCGGATATTGGCCGAAGAGCTGAACGTGGCGATTCTCGTATCCAGCTGGGTGCCTGCTCGCCAGCTGGGCTGTACGCCTGAATATGCACTTCGGGACGCATTCCCGGAACTCTTCAGTGTCGCCGATACGGCATGTTTTCTCGAACAAAACGAGGGGCGGCGCATACTGCACATGGTCAGGCCAGAGGTATATCCGCCCGTCGACCTGGATGAGGATGCCCTGTCGGGGGTAGCGGAGTAAATGGAATGGGCAGTCACTGCAAGGATGCCGGATTCGATGGCAGGAGGCGCGGGATAAAAGCGATGGGGTCGAGTCGTTGGCAACGATAGATATCTGGCAGCTGGCGGCCTTATTCGCCGGTTTTGCATTTACCATGGGGTTTGTGGATCAGATTCGGATGACGCATGCGACACGGAATGTCGAAGGTTTGTCGCGAATGCAGTGGCTGGTATTTGCCGCCGCTTCCGGCATGTTTGCTGCCTATTATATACACCTGCAACAATGGTTAATGGCTTCGCTATCCGTGTTTGGGGCCTTGTGTTGTCTGGTTATGCTGGCGATGATCAGTGTCTATCGCCAAACAACGGGCTGAAGAGGATATGATGCAGGAACGAGTCGCTGTTGTATTTGATTTTGACGATACGCTGGGGCCGGATAGCACAACCGGCTATCTGAAACAGGCCGGACTGAAGGAAATCGAGGCCTTCTGGAAAGAGGTCGGTGCGATGATGGATGATGGCTGGGATCCGGTTCCGGCTTATCTGAATCATATGATCGAGGTTTCCGCTGCCGGAAGGATCGCGCCGATAACGCGCGAATCGCTTACTGATTGGGGAAGCATGCTGCCGCTCTTTGATGGTGTCGGGGAGCTGTTTGCGCATCTGCGTACAGTTGCGCATGATGCCAATCCGCGCGTATCGATTGAGTTTTACCTGATCAGCAGCGGTATCGGGGATGTGTTGCGCCGTACTGCGGTTGCGTGCGAATTTGCCGATATATGGGCATCGGAATTTCATTACGATGAGCAGGGCAGGGCGCTGACGCCGAAACGGATCATCAGCTTCACCGACAAGACGCGTTATCTCTTCCAGATTCAGAAAGGGATCATCGGCGAGGCTTCCCGCAGTCAGCCGTTTGCAGTGAACAGGCGCGTGTCGCCGGATCAGGTGCGCATTCCGCTGGATCAGATGATTTTCGTTGGCGATGGTTATACCGATATTCCATGCTTTTCGCTGATCAAACAGCACGGGGGCGTTCCCATCGCGGTTTATGATCACAGGCATACCGAAAAGTGGGGCAACGCCTTCCGGTTTGTCATGGATGGCAGGGTGTCAAACCTGCATGCAGCCAATTATCAGCCGGGATCGGATCTGGTGAACTTTCTGAGCATGGCTGTTCGCAGTTTGTCGGAGCGCATTGCCGTGGCGGCGAGCAGTTATCAGGGATAAGAATGGAAGCTTATGAGACATTATTGAGTCGTGTTTCAGATATGGATGGGGGGGGTAATGAGTTTAAGAACCGGGATGAGCATTTCAAGAATTTCTACTTCCTGATTGAATTTCTACTTCCTGATGAATGATGAAGGTGAATGGGTCCGGATCAAACACACCTGTTCAAAGTAGGTGAGTCTGCTGGCTTAAAACCGGCGAGAATGGCAGGTCATTGAACAGGTGTCGGCGGCAATAGGCCGATGGGGTGAATGGTGTGATATGGCAGGACTTCCCAAGGATATAAGGCTGTTTTAACTATGGCGTGTGCAGTTTGTTGGAGTTCATTGACATCGCATTGAGTGGTTTCAGAATATAACTATAGGGACTATATGAGGATACCCAGGGGGCGCATGGAAAAGAATATTTTTACTGTCATTGATGTTGCCAAAAGGCTTGGTGAATTGATTGATAATGATGAACTTGTTGTTGAGCGATTGAATGAGCTGGATAAACAAAATATCAAACTGTATTGCGGTGATCTGAAGAGTCGCAATCCCGAGAAGATCAATCAAATCCGCTTGAAGGTAGCAAATCATCTTCTTAAAGAGGGCTCAATTGATAAGGACACTATTGAATCAATCAAACTAGAGGAAAATCAACAACACCCAACAAATATTGTGCATGCATGGAACACATACTTTAAGTTATTTTATACCTTCTTTTATTTCAAACACAGAAGTGATGTGTCAAAGTCTCTTAAGAATATCGCGGATACTCTGGTGAGAGATCTTGGTTTGGAGGGGGTAGTTAAAACCAAGGTGGTAGGGTTCGATGGTTCTCAATTCTTTGGTTCTGACAACGCATGGATTGCCATCTACAACAGTAAGCAGCCCAGTCAAAG
>JAJRVH010000221.1 GCA_021545625.1 Zetaproteobacteria bacterium | reverse complement strand
ATCGAGCAGAAAACCACCAGCCGCAACCCCCGCTCGACCGTCGGTACGATTACCGAGGTATACGATTATCTGCGCCTGTTGTTCGCCCGCATCGGACAGCCCTATTGCCACGGGTGCGGCAAACCGATCCAGAGCCAGCCGGCCAGCCGTATCATCGAACAGCTCGAGGCGCTGCCCGAAGGCACGAAAGTGCAGTTGCTGGCGCCGATTGCGCGCGGACGCAAGGGCGAGTTTCGCCGCGAACTGGAGAAGGCCGGTCAGGACGGCTTCGTGCGCGTGCGCATCGACGGCGAGATCATGGCCATCGAGGATGCGCCGGCGCTGGAGAAGCAGAAAAAGCATTCGATCGAACTGGTCGTGGACCGGCTGGTGATACGCGACGGCATTCGCACGCGACTGGCCGATTCGGTTGAAACCTCGCTGCGTTACGGCGAGGGGATGCTGATCGCGCTGGTTGATAACGGGGAGCAGGTGTTTTCCGAGCGTTTTGCCTGCGCGGATTGCGGCATCTCCTATCCCGATATCGAGCCGCGCCTTTTTTCGTTCAATTCGCCGGTCGGCGCCTGTCCTTCCTGTGACGGCATTGGCTCGAAAACGATCTTCGATCCGGCCCTGGTGATCCCCGATCCCTCGCTGTCGCTGGCCGACGGCGCCATCGAGCCGTGGTCCGGCCGCGAAACCTTTATGTACCGGCAGACGATCGGGGCGGTGATTCGCCATCTGGGCGCGGATCTGCAAACGCCGTTCGCCGAACTGGACGAATCCGTGCGCCAGGTGTTGCTGTACGGCACGGGCCGGGAGAAGATCCGCTTTGTTTACGAGACGCCGGGTCAGAGCCGCGTGGTCGAGCGCCCGTTCGAGGGCGTGATCCCGAATCTGGAGCGACGTTACCGGGAATCCTCGTCCGATGACGTGCGCGAGGCATTGTCCGCCTATATCAATACGATCGACTGCCCGGACTGCCATGGCTCCCGTCTGAACCGGGCGGCCCGCCATGTGCGCGTTGGCGATTTGAGTCTGCCGCAGGTGACGGCCATGCCGCTGCGGGATGCGCGTGACTGGTTTGCCGGACTGCGTCTTTCCGGGCAGCAGATGGCGATTGCCGAAAAGATTCTCGAGGAGATTCAGGCTCGGCTCGGGTTCATGATCGAGGTGGGGCTGGATTATCTGAGCCTGGATCGCACGGCCGGCACCCTGTCCGGCGGCGAGGCGCAGCGGATCCGCCTGGCCACGCAGATCGGCTCGGCGCTGGTCGGCGTATTGTACATCCTTGATGAACCGTCGATCGGCCTGCACCAGCGCGACAACGATCGACTGCTGGCCACGCTGCGCCGGCTGCGCGATCTCGGTAATTCGGTGATTGTCGTCGAGCATGATGAGGATGCCATCCGCTCGGCCGACTGGGTGGTCGACATGGGGCCCAGGGCCGGTGAACACGGCGGCGAGGTGGTGGCTGCCGGAACGCTGGCGGAGATTCTGAAGAGCCGGACGCTGACGGCCGATTACCTGACCGGCCGCAAATCCATTGCCGTGCCGGAGCGCCGGGCCGTGGAAGAGGGGCATCCGATGCTGGGCGTGGACGGCGCCTGCGAACACAATCTGAAATCGGTGCGGGCCCGCTTTCCGATGGCGCGTTTTTCGTGCGTGACCGGCGTTTCCGGTTCCGGCAAGTCGACGCTGACGCTCGACACGCTGTACCGCGGCCTGGCGCGCGCCAAGGGGCTGAAGGCCGAGCGGGTCGGCCGGCATGCGGAGCTGATCGGCGCCGACCTGATCGACAAGATCATCGATATCGATCAGAGCCCGATCGGGCGCACGCCGCGCTCCAATCCGGCAACCTATACCGGCATCTTCACGGCCATCCGGGAGCTGTTCGCGCAGGTGCCGGAATCGCGCTCGCGCGGCTACAAGCCGGGTCGTTTCTCGTTCAACGTCAAGGGAGGGCGTTGCGAAACCTGCCAGGGCGACGGCATCATCAAGGTCGAAATGCATTTTCTTCCGGACGTTTACGTGCATTGCGAGGCCTGTCAGGGAGCGCGCTATAACCGGGAGACGCTCGATATTCGCTACAAGGGGCGCAATATCGCCGAGGTGCTGGATATGACGGTCGACGAGGCGGCCGAATTTTTCGAAGCGATTCCGGCGCTGAAAAATCGCCTGGCGACGTTGCAGCACGTCGGCCTGGGCTATATTCGCCTCGGCCAGCAGGCGACAACATTGTCGGGCGGCGAAGCGCAGCGGGTGAAGCTTTCGAAGGAACTGGCGCGACGGGCGACGGGCGATACGCTGTATATTCTCGACGAGCCGACGACGGGGCTGCATTTCGACGATGTCGCCAAGCTGCTCGAGGTGCTGCATACGCTGGTCGATCAGGGCAATACCGTGATCGTGATTGAACATAATCTGGACGTGATCAAGACGGCCGACTGGATCGTCGACATGGGGCCGGAAGGCGGCGACAGGGGCGGCGAGATCGTCGTGACCGGCACGCCCGAGGACGTGGCCAGCTGCGAGGCTTCATGGACCGGCCGCTATCTGAAGGGGTGCCTGCGGGGCTGAATAGCGACGGTGAAGATTCAGGCCGGGTCAACATCCACGTAGATGGCCAATCCCTCGGACGAATCTTCGTATACCTTCATCCAGATATTCATGCCATAGGAGATATCCGAGAGCATGGTCCGCTTGATATTCTGGTCTTATGTTTTCTATGTTTTCGGGCTGTCGTTTATCTCCGGCGTCGGTCCTGTCCCTGATACTCGGGTTTCGCCCCGGATTTGAGCATGAATTCGGTAATGAACAGGGACAGCGAGATGAGCAGGATGCCGATGGCGAAGTAGATCAGGTCGTAGACGTCTTCATAGTCCATATCAATGGCCAGTTCGAAGAATTTCACGATCAGCACCATCAGAATCACCTTGCCGAGCCGGCTTTTCAGATCGTCCAGGCTGCCGATAGCGAGCATGTGCTCGGCTGCCTCGTTGGTATAGGCATTGTCGATCTTGCTGACATAGAGTTCGTAGATGCCGAAGGCGAAGATCATCAGCACGATGGCCAGCAGGAAGCCATCGACCACCTGCACCACATGCCCCAGCGCAACCTCCCGCAGCCCCTCGCGTTCGGCAATATCGGTGATGAAGGCATACCGGCCGAGCATGTCCGCGACATGCCATGCATCGAGAGCGGTGATATAGAACATCGTCAGCGATGCCAGTCCGCTGCAGAACACGGCCGGAATCACCGCCCAGCGCGCCTGCCACAGCAGGCCCTCGAACATGGTTTCCATGCGCTTTGACCATCCTTTCATCGCTTATGCCTTCTCGTTTTGCTTGTTTTCAGTGATTTCGCGACGTATCTGTTCGAAATCGGAGCGGCGGGTATGCAGGCTGTT
>JAJRVH010000013.1 GCA_021545625.1 Zetaproteobacteria bacterium | reverse complement strand
GTTGTGCATCCCGATACGGAGGCCGTGCACAGGCTGGCCCATTCGCTGCGCCAGCAGGATGTCATCGAGGTGGTTGGCGAGGTCATTGCGCGCAGCGAGGAAACCGTCAATGCCAGCCTTCCGACCGGCGAGATCGAGGTCAAGGCATCCGATATCGTCGTGCTGAACCGCGCCGAAACGCCGCCGTTCATGATCGAGGACGATTGCGACACCGGCGAGCAGCATCGTCTGGAATACCGTTATCTGGATCTGCGTCGTCCGAAGATGCAGGGGTTCATGCAGTTGCGCCATCGCGTGACCCATGCGGCGCGCAACTATCTGGACGGGCAGGGCTTTCTGGAGATCGAGACGCCGATCCTGAACAAGTCCACGCCGGAGGGCGCGCGCGACTACCTGGTTCCGTCGCGTATCTATCCCGGTTCCTTCTACGCCCTGCCGCAGAGTCCGCAGATTTTCAAGCAATTGCTGATGGTGGCCGGCATGGATCGCTATTACCAGATTGCCCGCTGTTTCCGCGACGAGGATCTGCGTGCCGATCGTCAGCCTGAATTCACGCAGGTGGATCTGGAGCTCTCCTTTGCCACGCAGGACGAGGTTATGGCCGTGGCCGAAGGTCTGCTGCGGGCGATGTTCGCGGCCGGTGTCGGCATCAGCCTGCCTGAGGTGTTTCCGCGTATCACCTACCATGAGGCGATTGCCAGATACGGGCTGGATCGCCCGGATGTGCGCTTCGGTCTGGAGCATATCGATGTTACCGAGCTGATGCGCAAGGTCGAGTTCAAGGTGTTCCGCGAGCCGGCCGAAAAGGGCGGGCTGGTCAAGGTGATTCGCGTGCCCGATGGTGGCAGGCTCAGCCGCAAGCAGATTGATGACTATACCAAGTTTGTCGGCATTTACGGCGCGCGCGGACTGGCCTGGATCAAGGTGAATGACAAGAACGACCTGCCGGGAGGGCTGCAATCTCCGATCGTGAAGTTCCTGCCCGAAGCGGTACTGGCGGAATTGCTGGAAGCCTGCGGTGCGGAAAACGGCGATGTACTGTTTTTTGGCGCCGGCGATGCGAAAATTGTCAACGATGCGCTCGGACATCTTCGGGTGCGTCTGGGGCAGGATCTGGGACTGGTGGCCGACAACGACCATCGCTTCGTCTGGGTAGTCGATTTTCCGATGTTTGCCTGGAATGCCGACGAGAAGCGCCCCGAGGCGCTGCATCATCCGTTCACGGCTCCCTGTGCGGAGGATCTGGACAAGCTGGAAAGCGATCCGCTGAACATGCGTTCGCAGGCCTATGATCTGGTCTGGAATGGCACCGAAATCGGTGGTGGCTCGATCCGTATCCACAGCCCCGAGGTGCAGGCGCGCGTTTTCCGTACGCTGGGTATTTCCGACGAAGAGGCCGAGGCCAAGTTCGGCTTCCTGGTCAAGGCGTTGAAGTACGGCGCGCCGCCGCATGGCGGTCTGGCTTTCGGGCTGGACCGGGTGCTGGCGTTGATGGCCGGCGTGGATTCGATCCGCGACGTGATTGCCTTTCCGAAGACGCAGAAGGCGGCTGATCCAATGGCGGAATCTCCGAGCGAGGTGAATGACGAGCAGTGGAAGGAGCTTGGCCTGCGCCGGCGCCGGCAGCTGTCTGAGGCCTGAGGCGGGATTGCCCTTTGACAACGGCACGGCGGCGGTGGAATATACTAGGCATGAGATTTTGCATCATCATGACGCTGTTGATGTTGTCCGCCTGCATGCTGGAGCCGCCGGCCCAGGAGATGGCCGATGCGCGATCGGCCTTCAAGACGGCCAGCGAGCTGCCGGGGAATGACCGGGCAGCCGATCGATATCTGAAGAGTGCGGAGCAGGCGCTGGCCGAGGCGGCCGAGGCCATGCGTCTGGAGCAGTATGAACGTGCGCGCAGCAAGGCCCTGAAGGCGCGCCGCGATGCCCAGCGGGCAGCTCGCATCAAGCAGCAGAAACAACCATAAGCGACACGGACGGAGGGAGACGGATGAGTTTTGATAAAATCAAGGTGCCTGAACAGGGCGACAAGATCACCATGGGGGCTGATGGCAGGCTCCGTGTTCCCGATCAGCCGATCGTTGCGTTCATCGAGGGTGACGGCATTGGTCCGGATATCTGGAAGGCCACGCGCGCGATACTCGATGCCGCCGTCGAGAAGGCCTATGGCGGCGATCGCAGGATTGCATGGATGGAGGTTTATGCCGGCGAAAAGGCCTGGAATCTCTATGGCCAGGGCGACGATGCCTGGCTGCCGCAGGAAACGCTGGATGCGCTGAACGAATATCTGGTGGGCCTGAAAGGCCCGCTGACGACGCCGGTTGGTGGCGGCATGGGTTCGCTGAACGTGGCTATCCGCCAGAAAATGGATCTGTTCGTCTGTCTGCGCCCGGTCAAGCATTTTACCGGCGTGCCGAGTCCGGTTCGGCATCCGGAACTGGTCGATATGGTGATTTTCCGCGAGAACACCGAGGATATCTATGCCGGCATCGAGTGGCCCGAGGGCAGCGATGAGGTGAAAAAGGTTATCGACTTTCTGCAGAACGAGATGGGTGTGTCAAAGATCCGTTTTCCTGAAACCTCAGGTATTGGTGTGAAGCCCGTATCGCGCGAGGGAACCGAACGGCTGGTGCGCGCGGCGATCCAGTATGCGATCGATCATGAGCTGAAGAGCGTGACGCTGGTGCACAAGGGCAATATCATGAAGTTCACCGAGGGCGCGTTCCGCAACTGGGGCTACGAACTGGCCAAGCGCGAATTCGGCGCCGAGGAAATCGACGGCGGTCCGTGGTGCAGGCTGCCGAACGGTATCGTGATCAAGGATGCGATTGCCGATATCGCGTTGCAGCAGGTGCTGACCCGGCCGACCGAATTCGACGTGATTGCAACCCTGAACCTGAACGGCGATTATCTTTCCGATGCACTGGCGGCCCAGGTCGGCGGCATCGGCATCGCGCCCGGCGCCAATATCAACTATACAACCGGCCACGCCGTATTCGAGGCTACGCACGGCACGGCGCCGAAATATGCGAACAAGAACATGGTCAACCCATCCTCGATGACGCTGTCCGGCGAGCTGATGTTGCGTTATATGGGCTGGACCGAGGCCGCCGATCTGGTGGTTCGCGGCATCAACGGTGCCATTGCGGCCAAGACCGTGACCTATGATTTCCATCGCCTGATGGACGGCGCGACGAAGCTGTCCACATCTGAATTCGGCCAAGCGGTGGTTTCCCATATGGACGATGAGGAGATGCCTTCCGGCTCGGACGAGGGTGATAAGGCCGCCGATCAGTACGATCAGCTGGCCGCGCGCTTCAAGGAACTGTTCGAGGCAGGGGCCGAGAAAAGCGTTGAGGTTGCCCAGGCCGCGATGGAGAAGGCTCGCCAGCAGCTGACGGCTGCCGGTACCTTTTCCGAAGAACAGGGCAGGAACCTGAAAGCCTTCCTCGAGCGGGACTTCATGCAGGTGGCGACATCGATGCGGGATGGTGCCCGGGAGAAACTTAATCCGTCCCGTGTCGGGGCCGGCGCGCTGGCGTCGCTTTCAGCGCTTCTGAATATGGCGGGATCGGCGCTTACCAGCGCTGCCGAAAAGACGCAGCAGGCAATCAGCTGTCGTTCCGGCGAGATCACCAGTGCCGGGACGCTGACCTGTCAGGCATGCGGGCATGAAATGCATTTCAAAAAGACAGGACGCGTGCCGCCGTGCCCGAAATGCCATGCCACGGAGTTTCGCAAGAGCTACTAGGCATGTTCGCGCTGCTGCTTCCGGCCCTGCTGCTGGCCGTACCCGTTCCGGCCTCGGCCGGCATGATCGACGAGTGGCTGGAGGATACGCGCCTCCTGGGCGGTAAACATGCCACCAGTCTGAGCAGCGCGGAGCTTGCCCGGGGACTTAAGGAGGCGCTGGAGAAGGGAACGCAGCGGACGGTCCGGCGCGTCGGGCGTCCGGACGGCTACTGGAAGAATGCCCGCATTCGCATTCCCCTGCCCGAGGCCTGGCGCCGTCCGGCGCAGCTTCTTGCAGGCGTCGGCATGGGCTCCTATGCCGACGAACTGCAACGGCGCATGAACCGTGCCGCCGAGGCTGCCGCGCCGCTGGCACGGCCGATCTTTATCGATGCTATCCGGCAGATGCGCTTTGCCGACGTCAGGCGTATCTGGAAGGGGCCGGACGATGCGGCCACTCGCTATTTCCAAAGAAAAACCGGGGCGCGTCTGACAAAGGCGTTTTCTCCGCTGGTGCACCGCGAGTTGCAGCGTTCCGGAGCAGTGCGCAGCTGGCGGACATTTTCGAAACGCTACGAAGAGATGCCCCTTGTCGGCGGTTATCTGAAGGATGATCTGGATGCCTATGTGACGCGTATGGCGCTGGCTGGCCTGTTTTCTGTGCTGGCTGACGAGGAAGCGCGCATCCGGCGTGATCCGGCGGCGCGGACGACGGAACTGCTTCGCAAGCTGTTTCGCTAATCGTTTTTGCGCTGCTCAGTCCTGCTGGCTGAAATCGAATTGGCCGGATACATCAAGCTCCTTGGGTTTGACGACGCGGCACATGGTGTAGTTGGGCCCGGAACGGATGATTTTGTCGACTTTCAGATGAAGACTCTGGCCTTCATGGGCGATGGCGAAAGTCATGCTTTTGAAAATGCGGGCATCGGGAAAGATGGCGATATTGTTGTGTTTTTCGGGGCGAAGAAGCACCGGCCATGAGCGTTTTTCGGTCAGTTCGCTGCCGCCACCTCCGAGCATGCCGCCCTTGAACAGTCTGAATTTTTCATTGAAGAACTCGATGCCCATGCGCTGTTCGCCGGGTTTCGGTTCCTTGATCCAGCGGATAAAGCCCAGCATGGGTTCGCCATGATGCGGTATCCAGCTCAGACCGATCATGGACCCGACGCTGAGGTCGATCGAGGCATAGGACAGGCGCTCCAGGCCTGCGCCGGAGTTGCTGAGATTGAGGACCGTCCAGGCCGCCTCGCTGTCTCCGGCGCTCGGCGCATATTCATACTCGTTCATGACCAGCGCGGTATGGGCTTCGACAAATGATTTGGCCAGATCCCATTCGATGATGATGCGCAGGCCTTGCTGTTCCATGCGCCGGGCATGACGATCCTTGATGCGCATGGCGTCGAGAAGCGCATTGCCGCCGCTGATGGTCGTACGCAGCGACTCTTCGGTAATCAGGTCATTGCGCTGCATTTCCTGGCTGTTGAGGATGCCCTCGACGCGGTTGATCACGGTGACCAGCCGGTCCACAAATGTATCCATCGGGATGACGATGCAGTCGTAGTCGGGCGGGCTGGGGACGGTGTCCATGACTTTGGCCGGATCGTTCGGCTTGGCCATATTGGTGACCAGCAAGCTGTTGTCCGTCAGTTCGGGCGGCGTGTCTCCCTTGCGTACGAACATGGGCTTGAGGGCGCCGACATGGTTTTGCAGTTCTTCCCAGGCCATTTTCTGCTCGGCGTGCGATTTGCCGAAAAAGTCCAGTGTGCGCAACAGCTCGAAATTGGCAATGGCCCTGTACAGGCGGTCCCGCTCCAGCAGCGCGTCCTCCTTCAGGATCGGCACGACGCTCAGCCCCAGGCGGGCCAGATCCATCACCTGGCGCGTGGCGATCACGGCCGGCGCCTGATAGCTCTCCATGGATAGCCGCAGCAGCTTGACCGCCAGTTCGATCGCATTGGCGACCATGTCGACAAGGATGCGGTAGTAGTTCGGCTGGGAACGGGCCGCCTTTTGCACGAGGCTGACGCCGATCTTATGTGCATTCAGTACCGCTGCCGTCATCTCTCCGTCGAAAAGCTCCAGTTCCCGCTCGAAACGGTTAAGCACCTTGAGGCGGAAATGCAGTGGAATCAGCGGGTTTGAGTTCAGGCGCGCCAGATAGTTTTTCATGTTCTTGCGCAGGCTTTCCGCTTCGGCGGGGGAAGATCCGGCAATGTACTGCGCAAGGCGTTTTTCGATGTCGGTGAAGGGCAGCGTCAGCGCATCGGTCAGCAGCTCCGCCTTGCCCAGTTCCAGGCGCTGGGGGTGCAGCCGCAGGTCGGTATCAAGCTCGAACGATACCGATTCCAGCAGCTCTTTCGCCGTTTCGTTGCTTGTGCCGTTGCTCATCCTGTGCAACACCCTCCGTTCTCATTGCATGGATATCGGTTCATCCGCATACCCATGAATAGACGGAATTGTGATCTGTGTCAAAGACAGAGCTAGTCGCCGGTGCGGATCCTCTCGACGAGCTGACGCACGGTGGGGATAAAACCGTCCGCATAGAACGGATCCTGGGCAAAGCGGTAGGCGGCGTGGCCTGCAAACATCAGGTGCTTGTCGGGATCGGCGCCATGAGCGATTTCCTGCAGGGTTTTCTGGATGCAGAAGCTGCGCGGGTCGGCCTTGCGCCCGGTGGTGCCGAGCTCATTGGCCGCCCAGTTGCTGAATTTGCACTGCGAAAGGCATCCCATGCAGTCGAGCTGATCCTGACGGATTTCGGAGGCCTTTTCCGGCGTAACGAAGATCAGCGTGGAGTCGGGCGTTGGCAGCGCCTTGGTGTAGCCGTCTTCGATGTATTCGTTGATGCGCCTTCGGTCGAAGCGGGTCACGAACACCTCCTTGTTGCGAACGCCGAAGGTAAAGGATTCGCAATGGTCGCCGGTGGGGTGGTCGACATAGGCCACCTCTCGATCCGAACGTTCGTAGAGTTCGTGCAGAAAGGAATTGTAGACTGCCGATGAATAGAAGCCGGTCGGAGAGAAGGGATTGAGCCTGACGTCTCCTTCCTTGAGTTTCAGAAGTCGCTGTTTCCATGCCTCCGAAATCGGGCTTTCCTGCGTCAGCAGGGGACGGGTGCCGAACTGGAAGGCAATGGGGCCGATCTCGGGATTGTCGATCCAGTCGCTCCACTCGCGCAGAAACCATACGCCGCCGGCCATGATGATCGGCACATGCTGCAGGCCGAACTCGTTCATGGTTTTGCGCAGTGCTGCAACACGGGGGAAGGGCGGTT
>JAJRVH010000220.1 GCA_021545625.1 Zetaproteobacteria bacterium | reverse complement strand
GGTCACGCGCGAGGCATGCCCGCTGAACCTGGCGCCCACCGCATCGACCACGGCCACGCTGGCGCTGGGCGACGCGCTGGCTGTCGTGGTCCTCAAGCAACGCGGCTTCCGGGAAGAGGATTTTGCCCGCGTACACCCGGCCGGAAGTCTGGGGCGAAAACTGCTGAAGGTGGCCGATGTCATGCACAGCGGCGAAGACCTGCCCATGGTCGATAGCGCAGCGGCACTGAAAACGGCCATCATGACGATGAGCAGCCACCGCCTCGGCATGACCGGCGTGCAACAGGGAAATCAACTCGTCGGCTGCCTGAGCGATGGCGACCTGCGGCGCATTCTCGAAGCCGGCGAGGTCGACATGAATGCACCGGTCTCGGCCTTCATGCACCGACAGCCGATGCGGATCGCAGCGGATAAACTGGCCAGCGATGCGCTGCGCATGATGGAGGAGCACAAAATCATGGCGCTCTTTGTCAAAAACGAACAACAGGAAACCATCGGCATCGTGCATATGCACGATTTGCTGCAGGCAGGTATTGCATGAACGACACCGTAAATAAACAGCACCGGGGCTTCGACTTCCCGTTCGGACAGGCGACAGACATCCGCATGCTGATTCTCGATGTCGACGGCGTGATGACCGATGGCTCGATCGTCATGGATGCTGAAGGCTCGGAAACCAAGGCGTTCAACGTACGCGACGGACACGGCATCAAGCTGTTGCAGCGCGCCGGCATCGAGGTGGCGATTATTACCGGCCGTTCGTCCGATGTTGTGGCGGCACGCGCCCGTGACCTCGGCATCCGCCACGTCACGCAGGGCTGCCTGAACAAGGCCGAGGGACTTGAGCAACTGGAAAAAACCAGCGGCATTAGCGCCCGGCACTGCGCCATGATGGGAGACGATGTGCTCGATCTGCCGCCGATGTATCGCTGTGCCCTGAGTCTGGCGCCACAGGACGCCCATGCCGCCGTTCTGGCCCATGCCGACTGGATTTCGGACTGCCGGGGCGGCCGGGGCGCCATCCGTCAGGCAGCCGAAGGGCTGATTCTCGCCAGCGGCAAATGGCAGGAGGTAATTGAGGCTCGCTACCAGGTGTCGCCGGCAGCAAGCGGATGGCGAAACGCAGGCCCCTTCTAGCGCCATGCGCCAGCGCACATGGGCCCTGATCAAATGGCTGAGCCTTGCCGTTTCCGTTGCCAGTATTGTACTGGCCGGCGTACTGATGTGGCTGGCCGCCCCGCCGGACACGGAAAAGGCGCAACAGCAGACCTCGGTTCAGACCCGGGTCGAGAACCCGACCATCGTTGAACGCAACGACGGCCGCATTGTCTGGCAACTGAAGGCGGGCGAGGCCAGGCAACAACTCAACGGCAGAATGCATTTGCAAGACCCCGAACTGATCCTGTTTACCGAAACAGGGCGGCGTATTCCGATACGCAGCAGGGAGGCCTGGTTTAATCCGCTGCGCCGCAATATTCACTTTCAGGGCCAGGTACGCGTCGATTACATTCCTTGGGTGCTGCATTGCGAACAGCTGACCTACCAGAGCCGCACGGATCAGATTCTGATCCCCGACACATTCACGCTAAGCGGCCAGAGCCTGCGAGCCACAGGCCGTGGCATGCGCATTGACAGGACAAGCGAACGCATCCACGTCGATCACGGCATTCGTATTGACGACAGCGCCCCGGAGTGGACAGGATCAGGATTATGAATCTATCGCGACAACTATTCGTTCTGCTAGGAGGCGCATGCATACTGGCCGGTCCGCCGGCGCATGCCGAGCCACTGCATATCGAGGCGGAAACCATGGTGCTGGATCATCACTCGAAGCGGGCAGATTTCAGCGGCGAGGTATTGCTGACGCGGGGCGATTTCCGCCTGCGTTGCGACCGGCTCACCGCCCGTTACCGCGAAAACAGTCATCAGCTGGAAAAGGCCACGGCTTACGGCCATGTACGCATGCGGCAGGGAGCGACGCACGGCACATCCGACACCGCCATTCTGGATCAGCGGCGTGGCACCCTGACCCTTCAGGGACATGCGGTGATCGAAAAGAACGGCGATCGCATCGAGGGTGCGACCATCATTCACCGGCTGCAACAGCAACAGACCCGGGTCATGCCGGAAAAGGACGGCCGCACCCGCATCATTCTGGAATCGGACGACTCCTCCGCCCAGCCTCCGTCCGACGGAGGCCGCCGATGAGGCCCGTCCATCACCTGTCCGCGCGCGGACTGTGCAAGCGCTACCGCAGCAAGCAGGTCGTCAGCCATGTCGATCTGGACGTGTTTTCCGGCGAGTGTGTCGGCCTTCTCGGCCCCAACGGCGCCGGAAAAACCACCAGCTTCTATATGGTCTGCGGCCTGATCCAGGCCGATGAAGGCCACATCGCGCTGGACGACCGGGACATCTCCCGTCTGCCGATGTATCTGCGCGCCCGGCACGGCATCGGCTATCTGCCCCAGGAAGCCAGCATCTTCCGCAAGCTGAGCGTACGGGAAAACCTGCTGGCCATTTTCGAAACGCTGAATCTGCCCGATGTCCAGATCGAGGAGGAGCTGGAATCCCTGCTCGTCGAACTGGGTATCGAGGGAGTTCAGCACCAGAAGGCCTACACGCTTTCCGGCGGCCAGCGGCGGCGCACCGAAATCGCCCGCGCGCTGGTTACCAGGCCGCGTTTCCTGCTGCTGGATGAACCATTTGCCGGCGTCGATCCGATCGCCGTCGAGGATATTCAGGCCATTATCGCCGAGCTACGCGGCAAGGGCATCGGCATTCTGATCACCGATCACAATGTCCGCGACACGCTGTCGATTTGCGACCGCGCCTACCTGATGAGCGCCGGCGAGATTATCGTTCAGGGAACGGCCGATGAAATCGTCAGTCACCCCGATGCCCGGCGCCTCTATCTGGGCGAAAGTTTCTCGATGTAATGCCATGGAAAACCGGCCTCAGCCGCTTTGCCTTTTCAGCCCCGCTCGTGCAGCCTTTCAGACATGCAAGGAGCGCCCGACGTGAGTGACAGGAAAGCGCAACAGATCATCATCGCCATGACCGGCGCATCCGGAGCCGCCTATGGACTGGAGCTGATCCGGCGGCTGGCCGTGCAGAATATATTCCAGCACATCCTGATCTCCGATGCCGCGCGGGTGGTGCTGAAGCAGGAAAACGATTTTGAACTGCCGGCCGAAACCGAAGCCTGCCGCGACGAACTCTGCGCCCGACTGTGCGCCGACCCGGAACGG
>JAJRVH010000219.1 GCA_021545625.1 Zetaproteobacteria bacterium | reverse complement strand
GGGTCGAGTGGTTCAACAATCGCCGGCTGATGGAACCGCTCGGCCACATCCCGCCGCGCGAGTTCGAAGAAAATTATTATCGACAGACTCAGTATCAGAAAGCAGCATGACGACTCAAACAAAAATGCCTCCGATAAACTCGGGGCGATTCAATAACCTGGTGGGGGGGTATATCACCAAGACAATCAGAATCGTGCCAGCACATCGGCCAATCTGGCCATACTCTCCTCATGTCTGGCTGCTTGCATGTTTTTGATGTTCCGGAGCTTCCATTGCACGGCTGGCAGTTTCCGTGCATGTGGCAGAGGAAAGGAGTCCCAGTCTGGATCACCTCTTTTGATCGAAAGCAGAAACTCCTTGTCGGAATCGGTAAATTGTCGTTTCAATTCATCGGTCAGCGCATGCCGTGCGGCAATCAACGCTTCAACCGTCACCGGCTCGCGCGTCATGCCGGCAAAATGTTGTTCATAAACTTCGATGATATCTTTCTCGTGTGGAGCCAGCAATTCGGAGATCGGACGATGATGACTGATCAAATAGACCAAGAAAGCATGGAACACATCCCTGCTGATGCCTTCGTTCTCCAATAGCAGTTTGATATCAAACAGGTCCCGGGGGTGTTGACGATCCAGGGCAGCACAGATTTTTCCACCATATAAATCGGCCCAAGACACCAGCTGCATTTCGGCATATCCGAACTCGTCCTCCACCGCGGGTTGAACCCCTCGCAATTCCGGCGGATACACGGCTCCCCGCAGCACGGGCGTCACCTCCACCTTTACCGCTACGCCGGCCTAGCGGATCAGAAGCCTGCATACAGCATGTGAATTTTTCATCGGCACTGGCATCACTTCACAGCCCGGAACCCTCCGCCGTAGCAAGGCCGCAAGCCGAAGCAGCGCTGCGCTGATGTGCTGCAACGATGCCTCGCGCGGTTCGGTGGGCAGGTAGGCGAGATCGATATCCACCGACAATCGCGGCATATCGCGCACAAACTAAGTTGATCGCCGTTCCTCCCTTGAGCGCGAAGCACTTCTCCGTGGCCACCCAGGGCAGCACCCGAACGAGTAATGCCACCTGGCGGTAAAACAGGCTATCGCGATCCATCTGCCATCTCCCGTGGAACGGTGATTTGATAGCGTCCTGCAAGGGCTCCGTTCCGGATGATTTGCCGTTTGCCCGAGCCCAGGTCGAGATTTCCGATATCAAGCTTGTGGAACCATGTATGGTCATGGCGTTCGGAAAACCACAGGAACAGACGCTTCACCTTCACATGCCTGCAAGCCATCAGCAGACGCGACACGAGGCGTGGACGAAGTGTGGATGCCGATTCAAAAAGATGATCGACGGCTTCGAAGTCAGCAGAAGTTTTGACGTTTGCCAGGACTTCCAACAGGGCAAGCTCCAGCTTTGCACATCGCAAGGGCCAGTCCCAGTGGCCAAAAGGGAGTGTCGTCAGTGCATCATCAGGCCAGTGTGCGAACATGGAAGACCTGCCTTGTACAAAGCGGTAGCCGGAACCCACCTTGTTGGCCCAGACCGGAAGCCGGCCTGCTCCAGACAACCATATTGTTGTCATGCCATGCGCCGGCAGATCGTGCGCAAGGCCCTGAAGCTCCAGCGCTGTTCGTCCACCCACATGCAGACCATATCCCAGAACCTGAAGCGAGTATGCCACATGCTGCCACTTCAGGGGTGGCCCATGGCGCCGATATACCCCGCGCGTCACCGCAACCAGATCACCTGAACGCAGATAGTAGTCAACCGCAGAGCGAGTAAAGCCTTTGTCATACAACCAGACACGATTGACCAAAAGCCCCTCTGGCAACACCTGCTCCAGTTTCGCCCGATGATGGTTCGACCCTTCTATCTTATGCATACTCATGCTATGCACAATACAGAACAAGTAAACTTCTTCAAGCGTGGGTTTATATTTATGCCCGAATGCATGCGATAACTATGTATAGGAAATATCAGATAAACCTCACAGACAAATGAATGCCGGATGGTTTTTCTCACAATGTGTGACATCAAATGAACCGTGTGCAAGCTATGCATTGTGAAATGCCGCAATCGCGGGCTTTTTTGTCCGGAAGGAATCTTAACGGCCGGCGAGCAGATAGATGAAACCAGCCGTTGCGATGGCGACGATCAGGGTTTGCAGGCCGCTGCGCAGCCAAGAGATGCCGGCGATGCGGCCAAGAAATGCGCCGAGCAGAAAAACCAGCAGCAGCGCGCTGGCAATGGCCGCATACAGCGGCGGCAGGGGCAGCGCCAGTCCCGCTCCGGCCAGCCATAGCGGCGCGATGATCAGCAGCGACACGGCCAGCGGCGCGGCGCCGTTCACCAGCGCGATCAGCCATGGCACCCAGCGCGCGGCATTCGCATGGGCGCTGTCGCTGAGGTCGGCCACCATGGCCGCTTCGAGCTTGCCCAGCGCACGCTTGCGTTCGGCGGCTTCGCTGACATAGGCGCTGCTGATGCCGCTCATGCCCAGCGCAATGGCGGCACCCAGGCAGACGTTGATGACGACATCGATACTGGCCGGGTCGCTGATCAGGAAGCCGATGATCAGTCCCAGCATTGTCAGTGCGCCGTCGAATCCGTTGACGACGAAGTAGCGGCGCACGATATCGCGGGTGCGGCTGATACGCAGCAGAAGCCGCGCCTCTTCAAGCAGTTTCACGGCGATCCGGCATCGACTTCATGGCGCACCTCGACCTCGTCGATGCTGTGCAGCGAGCCGCTCATGCCGGCGATGGCGGCCTGCAGCTGCTCGAAGTCGATGCTGTCGCCCCGGACCTCAAGGCGGACAGTTTCGGTGTTTTCGTCCATCTCGATCACGGTCAGGAATACATGATAATCCGGGCCGGCCCGGGCAATGGCCCGGGAAAAATCCAGCGCATTGGGCTGATGGGGCTTGAGAACATCCAGTACCACGTGTTTGACGGCCACCATAGGCTCACCTCACTTGCCGTTCCGCCGTTTCAACGGCTTTCCATACTATGAAGTATAGATGACGGGCGCGCATGCCTGCCAGGAGGTCTCAGAGTTCGCGGATCACGCCCATGACGATGCCGAGAATCTGCAAATCCTCGTTTTTCAGGAAGATCGGCTGCATGTCGGGGTTGGCAGGTTGCAGGCGCACGCCGTCCTTTTCGATATAGAATTTCTTCAGCGTCACGCTCTCGCCGTTGATCATTGCGACGACCGACTGGCCGTTCTCGGCCGTGGCCCGCTTCTCGACGATGATGATGTCGCCATCCTGGATATTGTCGTCGATCATCGACTGGCCCCGCACCTTCAGGGCATAACAGTCGCGGCGTACCATATTGGCCGGTACGGAAACCCGTTCCTGCTGTTCGAACAGATCCAGCGGCTGGCCGGCGGCCACCTGGCCGAGCAGCGGAATCTCGACCATATCGGCCGCGTTGACTCCCAGTACGTCGGCGTTTGCCGGCCACAAGGGGCGATCCTTCTTCGGAATCAGATATTCAGCCTCGGCCATTGCATCCTCCCTTGTCCTCCGGTGAAGGCCTGATCATGCCGTATCTGCGGCGATATGCCTAGGGCCTGTTTACATATATGGTCCACCCCGCATTGCAAGGGCTGAAGTTCCTGGCTGAAAGATCGGTTGCACACATATATCCGGCCTTTGCATGAAGCGCTCCTGTTTGGCT
>JAJRVH010000218.1 GCA_021545625.1 Zetaproteobacteria bacterium | reverse complement strand
GCCTCGAAGCCGTGTCGATGCTCGTGTCGCGCGCCTGGGTGGACGAGGTTCACCTGGTGTACAGCGAATTCGTCAACACGATGACGCAGACGCCGCAGCTGATGCAGCTGCTGCCCTGCGCGCAGAACACCGAGGTGCAGCATCCGGGCTACTGGGATTACCTGTACGAGCCGGACAGCAAGCCGGTGCTGGACGGCCTGCTGCGCCGCTATGTCGAGTCGCTGGTGTTCCAGGGTTTGCTTGAGAACAAGGCCTGCGAACATTCCGCCCGCATGGTGGCGATGAAGAGCGCCACCGATAACGCCAAGGGTATCGTGCAGGACCTCAAGGTCACGTACAACAAGGCCCGTCAGGCCAGCATTACGCAGGAAATTGCGGAGATTTGTTCCGGTGCGGCAGCATCCGCATAAAGATTTGATTTGAGATTGGAGAGGTCATTGCGATGAGTGGAAGTATTGTACAGATCATTGGGCCCGTTGTTGATATACGGTTCGATTCCGGCGAGTTGCCGAACATTTACAACGCGCTGTATATCAAGGAGTCCGACCTGACCCTTGAGACCCAGCAGCATATCGGCGACAACACCGTGCGCGCGGTGGCGCTCGGTTCGACCGACGGCCTGAAGCGCGGCATGGCGGTGGAAGACACCGGTGACGCAATCAAGGTGCCGGTCGGTCAGGCGACGCTGGGACGCATCATGAACGTGCTCGGCAAGGGTATCGATTTCGAGGGCGAGGAGGTCAAGTCCGAAGAGCGGTGGCCGATTCATCGCGCGGCTCCGGCATTCGACGAGCTGGCTCCGGCGTCCGAGATCCTCGAAACCGGCATCAAGGTGATCGACCTGATGGCCCCGATGGCCAAGGGCGGCAAGGTTGGCCTGTTCGGCGGCGCCGGCGTGGGCAAGACCGTGAACATGATGGAGCTGATCAACAACATCGCCAAGGCGCACGGTGGCTTCTCGGTGTTTGCCGGCGTGGGCGAACGCACCCGCGAGGGCAATGACTTCTACTACGAGATGAAGGAATCCAACGTGCTGGACAAGGTGGCCCTTGTCTACGGGCAGATGAACGAGCCGCCGGGCAACCGTCTGCGCGTGGCCCTGACCGGCCTGACCATGGCCGAGTACTTCCGCGACGAAGGCCGCGACGTGCTGATCTTCATCGATAACATCTATCGCTACTCGCTGGCCGGCGTGGAAGTGTCGGCGCTGCTGGGTCGCATGCCGTCGGCCGTGGGCTATCAGCCGACACTGGCCGAGGAAATGGGCCGCCTGCAGGAGCGCATCGCTTCGACGAAGGTCGGTTCGATCACCTCCGTACAGGCTGTTTACGTGCCGGCCGACGATCTGACCGATCCGGCGCCTGCCACGACCTTCGCGCATCTGGATTCGACGATCGTGCTGTCGCGCCAGATTGCGGAGCTGGGCATCTATCCGGCCGTGGATCCGCTCGATTCGACCTCGCGTCAGCTGGATCCGAAGATTGTCGGCCTGGAGCACTACGAGGTGGCCCAGGGCGTGCAGAAGACGCTGCAGAAGTACAAGGAACTGCAGGACATCATCGCCATTCTCGGCATGGACGAGCTTTCCGACGAGGACAAGCTGCTGGTGGCCCGCGCCCGCAAGATCCAGCGCTACCTGTCGCAGCCGTTCCATGTGGCCGAGGTGTTTACCGGTTCGCCGGGCGTCTATGTCAAGCGCGAGGACACGATTCAGGCGTTCAAGGGCATCCTCGCCGGCGAATACGATCATCTGCCGGAGCAGGCCTTCTACATGGTCGGACCGATCTCCGAGGCCGTGGCCAAGGCAGAAAAGATGGCGGCTAAGGGCTGATGGCTTCCACCATTCAGGTGCTGGTCGCGACCCCCGAGCGCGAGGTCTACCGCGGCGAAGCCGAGATGCTGGTGGCCCCGGGCGTGGCCGGCGAGCTGGGCATCCTGCCGAAGCATTCGCCGCTGTTGTCGCAGCTGACGGCCGGTGAGCTGCGCATCACGCGCGGCGACGAGGTGGACGAGGTGTTCGTGTCCGGCGGCTTCATGGAGGTTCAGCCGGATATGATCACGGTGCTGGCCGATTCCGCCGAGCGGGCGACCGATATCGACGAGGCGCAGGCCCAGGAGGCCGAGCGTCGGGCGCGCGAGCTGCTCGAGAAGCGCGAGGGCGATATCGACCTGGCCATGGCCGAGGCGGAGCTGGCGATCATGGTGTCGCGTCTGGAGTGGATCCGGAAGAAAAAGAAACATTGATTGCTGATGTTTTGCATTAGAGGATGGGGCCGCACATTGTGCGGCCCTATTTTTTTGCCCGGCCCTTGCCGGGCGGACAAGGAGTGTCAGATGTCCGAACCCCTGCATTATCCCGACCTTCTGGTCTGCGTGCTGGCGGCAGGCCAGGGCAAGCGTATGCGTTCGTCGCTTCCCAAGGTGCTGCATCCGGTGCTCGGCAAGTCGATGCTGATGCATGTGCTGCACACGGTCGAGGAGCTGCAGCCCAAGGGGATTGCCGTGGTGACGGGCGATGCGTCGGACAAGGTGCGAGAACATGTCGGGCAGCCAGCCAATCTGGAATGGGTGCTGCAGGACAGGCAGCTGGGCACAGGTCATGCGGTCAGGCAGTGCGAGACGGTCTGCCAGGGGGCGGCCGATATCATGATCGTCTGCGGCGATACGCCGCTTTTGACGGTGCGCACGCTGGACATGCTGGCCCGCGCGCACCGGGACGGTGGCGCCGAGGTGACCTTTCTGTCGGCCGTGCTCGACGATCCCTTCGGCTACGGCCGCGTGGTCCGCGACGCATCCGGCGAGGTGGCGGCGATCATCGAGGAGCGCGATGCCGATGCCGAGCAGAAAAAGATCCGTGAGGTGACGAGCGGCATCTACTGTGTGAAGCAGAATGTGCTTTTCGAACTGCTGCAGCAGGTCGGCAACAAGAACGCCCAGGGCGAGTATTATCTGCCGGATATCGTGCCGCTGGCCCTGGCCGCCGGCATGCGCGTGCGGGCCATCGAGATGCACGATGTTAACGAGATCCTCGGCGTCAACGACCGCGTGCAGCTGGCCGCGGCCGAGGCCTATATGCAGAAGCGCATCCTCGAGGACTGGCAGCGTGCCGGCGTGACGATCGAACAGCCCGGCACGGTGCGCATCGAGGCCAGGGTGCGCATCGGAACCGATACGATCATCGGTGCCGGCACGCAGCTGCTCGGCACGACCTGCATCGGCGATGAATGTCGCGTCGGCCCCTATGCGGTGCTCGAGGATGCCTGGCTGGACGATCAGGTGACGGTGTTGCCGTTCACGCATATCGAATCAGCGACCGTGGCGAGCGATGCCAGGGTCGGCCCCTACGCGCATCTTCGCCCCGGTGCGCAGCTGGATGAAGCGGTGCGCATCGGCAACTTCGTCGAGATCAAGAAGTCGGTTATCGGTCGCGGCAGCAAGGTCAACCACCTGACCTATATCGGCGATGCGT
>JAJRVH010000217.1 GCA_021545625.1 Zetaproteobacteria bacterium | reverse complement strand
CTACTACATGGACAAACAGCAGGCCGAATTCGAGCGGCAACTGGCGGCGGAACGGCGCGCCCATGACATCGAGATCGAACGCCTGAAGAACGAAAACCTCAAGATTACGATGAACAGTGAGGTGTCGTTCGATTACGATTCGGCCGAACTGAAACCGGCCTTTACCCGGACGCTGGACAAGGTGGCCGATATTCTGTCGCGCTATCCGCGCACGACCGTGAAGATCACGGGTCATACCGACAGCACCGGTTCCGCCGCCTATAATCAGGCGCTTTCCGAGCGCCGCGCGCGCGCGGTAAAATACTATCTTGCCGATGCGGGCGTAGACAGACGCAGGCTTCTGACAGAGGGCCGGGGTGAGGAGCAGCCGCGAGCCAGCAACGATAGCGAGGCCGGCCGGCAGCTGAACCGTCGCGTTGAACTGTTGATTATCCCCGATCGCGATATCCGATAACGACGGCCCGGGCTCCGGCACCGGCTGCCGGAGCCCGTTTCGCAATCGTCGAAAGTTTTACTGGTGGAATGGATGTCGGTCGCGTATACTGCGCTTTGCAGAACATAGTTGTTGAAGGTTTTGTTTGGTTGTCTCGCAAGTTTTTCTTGATGTTTCCCAGCTAAATCTCTTTAAATATGAATGCACAATATTATTCGATAAGATTGAGGTAACAATCAAATGGCAACAGGTACAGTGAAATGGTTCAACGATGCAAAGGGCTTTGGCTTTATTGCACAGGATGATGGCGGTGACGACGTATTCGTTCATTTTTCCGCTATTCAGTCTGACGGCTTTAAGCGTCTGGACGAGGGTCAGCGCGTGGAATTTGAAGTTGAAGACGGACAGAAGGGCCCGCAGGCCAAGAACGTCATTCCTGCCTAAGCTGATCCCGCTTCTGCGGTTTTAGTTTCCGAATGCCCCGTCCGGTTCTCCGGGCGGGGCATTCGCTTTTCAGGTTCGGCAAGTTTAAATGATGCGTTTGAGCCAAGCATCGATATCTTCTTCGATCAGTTGTAGTACCTGTCGAAAATATTCCTCCGATTTTCGGTAGGGATCGGGGATGTCGCGCCCCGTCCATTTACCTATGGCGTGGACTTTTCCGCGAGCCACCGGTACGCCGGAAAGGATATGGCTGATATGACTTTGTTCCATGGCCAAAATCAGGTCCGCCTGGTGGATCATTGTGGTTGTCAGTTGCCTTGCCTTGTGTTTCCCCAGGTCGATATCGCGTTCCTCCAGCAGCTTGATTGCCACCGGGTCGGCCGGCTGGTCGATCAGTGCAGCAATGCCGGCCGAGCAGATATCATACCGGCCTTCTTCTGTGAGGCGCGCGCAGCAATGCCTCGGCCATGGGGCTTCTACAAATATTGCCGACGCATACGAACAGAATGTGATTGAACATAAGCTTCCTATTGGGGCGTGAAGCACAAAAGCCCGGTAAAGTCGGGTAGCATGTTCGATCCGCTTGATGGCGAAGTCAATTTTCTCTGCGACGGCGCCTTCGGGCCGTGCATGTAGGCACGTCTCAGGCTATGCTCACGGCATGCGTTTTGCACCGTTCGTTCACCTGCATACCCATACCGATTTCTCGCTGTTGTCGGCAACGGCACCGGTCGGAGGCATGCTGGAACGGGTGGTCGGGCTGCGGCAGCCGGCCGTGGCGATAACCGATTACGGCAATCTGTTCGGGGCGATCGAGTTTTATACCAAGGCCATGCGCATGGGCATCAAGCCGATCCTCGGTTGCGAGATGTATCTGTGCGACGATATCGACAAAAGGGTTTCGGAAGGCCCGCGCGGGCCTCGCTTTGCGCAGATCGTATTGCTGGCGCGTAACAATCGCGGCTGGAAGAATCTGCTGAAGCTGACCTCGATCTCCTATCTGGAGGGGTTTTATTACAAACCGCGCATCGACAAGGCCTTGCTGGCCGGGCATGCGGACGGCCTGATTGCGCTTTCCTCGGGCTGGAACGGTGAGATCGAGCAAGCCCTGCAGCGAGGCGACCGGCAGGGGGCCCGGCAGGCGGCTATCGCCTACCGGGACATGTTTCGCGAGCACTGCTTCTTTATCGAGTTGCAGCGGCACGGCTTTTCCGGCCAGGAAGATGTCAACCGCCAGCTGATCGCTCTCGCTCATGAGCTGGATATTCCGCTGGTGGCGACGAACGACAGTCATTTTCTCGAACGGGACGACTTCCAGGCCTTCGAGGCGATGCTGGCCCTGCAACAGAACCGCACGCTGACCGACGACAACGTGGCGGGGAATTTCAGGCCTGAGCATTATCTGAAGTCCTACGACGAGATGCAGGAGCTGTTCGCGGACATTCCCGAGGCGCTGGAGAACACGGTTCATATCGCCAATCGCTGCAATGTCGACCTCCAGTTCGGCCAGTATCAGCTGCCCGACTTTCAGACGCCCGACGATTCGGATATTCGCAGCTTCATGCGCGCCCAGGCCCGGAAGGGGCTGGACGATCGCTGGCCCGCGATCCTGCACGGCAGCACCGATGCGGATCGGAAGATCTATGATGAACGGCTGGAGTTCGAGCTGAACATCATCGAGGAGATGGGGTTTCCCGGCTATTTTCTGATCGTTTCGGACTTTATCCTGTGGGCCAAGAATCATGGCATTCCGGTCGGCCCGGGTCGTGGCTCGGGTGCCGGTTCGCTGGTGGCCTATTGTCTGAAGATTACTGATCTTGACCCGATCCGGTACGGCCTGCTGTTCGAGCGGTTTCTGAATCCGGAGCGCGTGTCGATGCCCGATTTCGATATCGATTTCTGCATGAGCCGCCGCGAGGAGGTCATTCGCTACGTTACCGACAAATACGGCGAGGAGAAGGTTGCCCAGATCATCACCTTCGGTTCGATGAAGGCCAAGGCGGTGGTGCGCGACGTGGGCCGGGTGCTGGGCATGGACCTGGCCAAGGTCAACACCATCGCCAAGCTGATTCCGAACGACCTGAAGATGACGCTGGAGAAGGCGCTGGTCGAGGAGCCGAGGCTGGAGAAGATGGCCAGGGAGGACAGCGAGGTCGCCCGGCTGTTCGAGCTGGCCAGGCGGCTGGAGGGCAAGCATCGCAATGCCGGCAAGCATGCGGCCGGCGTGATCATCGGTCGGGAGGACCTGGTCGAGACAGCGCCGCTGTTCAAGGTCACCGGCGAAGAGGGCAAGGTTGTGCAGTGGGACATGGCCCATGTCGAGAAGACCGGCCTGATCAAGTTCGACTTCCTCGGTCTGAAAACGCTGACGGTCATCGACCTGGCCTGCAAGCTGATCCAGCAGTATGACGAGCGCCCCGAGGCCCGTGGTTTCGATATCGAAGCCATTCCGATGGACGATGAGGCCACCTTCCGGCTGATGCAGCGAGGCCAGACCGGCGCGGTATTCCAGGTCGAATCGCAGGGCATGCGCGAGCTTCTGGTGCGGCTGAAGCCCGACTGCTTCGAGGATATTATCGCGCTGGTGGCATTGTACCGGCCGGGGCCGCTCGAGTCCGGTATGGTCGACACCTATATCGAGTGCAAGCATGGTCGCCGGGAGATCGTCTATCTGATGCCGCAGCTCAAGGCGATTCTCGAGGAAACGAACGGCGTGATCCTGTATCAGGAGCAGGTGATGCAGATTGCCCAGGTGCTGGCCGGCTACACGCTGGGACAGGCCGATATGCTGCGCCGGGCAATGGGCAAGAAAAAGCCCGAGGAAATGGCCGAACAGCGCAAGATTTTCATGACCGGCGCGGAAAAGAACAAGGTGCCGGCGGATCGCGCCGAACAGATCTTCGACCTGATGGAGAAGTTCGCGGGCTACGGCTTCAACAAATCGCATTCAGCCGCCTATGCGCTGATTTCCTACCAGACGGCCTATCTGAAGGCGCATTTTCCGCAGGCGTTCATGGCCGCAACGATGTCCTGCGATATGGGGAACAGCGACAAGATCGCCGCGCTGACCGTCGATTGCCGCAATATGGGCATCGAGATGCTGTCTCCGGATGTAAATGCGTCCGACTGGGAGTTCAGGCCGGAAGGCGAGGCGATCCGTTTCGGGCTGGGGGCGATCAAGGGCGTGGGCGAGGCCGCGATTCGCGAGCTTGTCAGGGAGCGGGAGGCGGGCGGTGCCTATGCCTCGCTGGATGATATGGTGCTCAGAACCCCGCCCCGGACGCTGAACAAGCGAATCCTTGAGGCGCTGATCAAGGCCGGTGCCTTAAGCGGGATTTTGCCGCATCCGCGCGCCGCCATCGAGTCGCTCGGTGAAACCCTTGAGCGCCTGCAGCGCAAGCGGCGGGAGTTTACCTCCCAGCAGTCCGCGCTGTTCGAGGTGGCTGAACCGGATGCCGGAAGCGGGCAAGACGCCGATCTTGCGTCGTGGAACGCGGGCGAATTGCTGCAGGCCGAGCGCGAGGCGCTGGGCTTTTATCTGACCGGGCATCCGCTCGAGCAATATCTTCGGCATGCCAGTGATCTCGGCGACGCCCACCTGGGGGAGCTGGAGGATAAACAGGACGGAACGCAGGTCGTGATTCCGGTCGGCGTTGCCGGCATCCGCCCCTACCACGGTGGCCGGGGCACGATGGCCTTTGTGAAGATCGAGGACCTGCACGGACAGGCCGAGATGGTCTGTTTCGCCAGGGTGTACGAAGCGGCCGGCGAATATCTGCATGCCGACATTCCGTTGCTGGTGGCGGCGCGGGTCGACCGCTCGAAGGACGAACCGGTGCTGATTGCCGAGGCCATAGCGCCGCTGGACGAGGTGCTGCCGGAGCTGGTGGACGAAATTACCATCGAGGCGGCCGGCATTGCCTGGGACGAGATGACGCTGGCCCGGCTGAAATCGATGGCCGATGGAGGCCCGGCCAGGCTTGCATTCCAAGTGCGCCTGCCAGACGCTAGTATCGCCCATCTGGTGACCGGCCCCTGCATCCGCTGGAGCGCGGCCGTGAAGGCACAGCTGGATGCGCGCTTCGGCCCGGAGGCTGTGCGCATTCATTGCAAGCCCTGGCAGCCGCCACGCAAGCAGCAGGTCAGGCGCGGATAGACGGAGAGGTTATGGCATACAGTTATCTTGAATTTGAACGTCCGATCGCGGAGCTTACGTCCAAGATCGAGGATCTTTCGAATATGGGCAAGGGTGCCGGCGTGAATATCGCCGAAGAGGTCGAGCGACTGAGCATCAAGCGGGACAAGCTGGTTGAGCAGATCTACGGCAAGGCGACGAGAGCCCAGATATGTCAGCTTTCCCGTCATCCCGACCGTCCCTACACGCTCGACTATGTGCCATTGATGTTCGACGAATTTCAGGAGCTGCACGGAGATCGGGCGCTGGCGGATGACGGGGCCATCGTTTGCGGCCTGGCCCATTTCCGCGGGCATGAGGTGATGGTGGTCGGACACCAGAAAGGCCGCGATACCAAGGAGAAGATCCGCCGCAATTTCGGCATGCCGAGGCCCGAGGGTTATCGCAAGGCGCTGCGTATGTTCCGGCTGGCCGAGCGTTTCGAGATTCCCGTGCTGACATTTATCGATACCGCCGGTGCGTGGCCGGGCATTGATGCCGAGGAGCGGGGGCAGAGCGAGGCGATCGCGAGGAATCTTCAGGTTCTGGCCGGCCTGAAGGTGCCGGTTGTTTGCACCGTGATCGGCGAGGGCGGTTCCGGCGGTGCGCTGGCGATCGGAGTTGGCGACAGGCTGCTGATGCAACAGTTTTCAACCTATTCGGTAATTTCCCCGGAAGGCTGCGCCGCGATCCTGTGGCGCGACCGCGCCTTTGCCGATGAGGCGGCCGAAGCGCTCAAGCCGACGGCCAAGGATCTGATGCAGCTTGGCCTGATCGATGCGATTATTCCCGAACCCAGAGAGGGGGCGCATCGTAATCCGGAGGCCGCCGCCGAGCTGATGGGCGACGTGCTGGAAACGACGCTGAACGAATTGCTGGGCAAGCCGCTGGATGAATTGCTGAGAGAGCGAGAAAAACGTCTTCGCAATCTGGGTTCTTTTGACGCATAATGCGCAGTCTTCCCGCAAGGCGGTTACGGAGAGGTACTCGAAGTGGTCATAACGGCACCGACTCGAAATCGGTTGGGGGCGAAAGTCCCACGCGGGTTCGAATCCCGCCCTCTCCGCCATCTTTGCGAAAGCCCGGTCATATGACCGGGCTTTTTCTTTTGTCCAGGCGCTTTCGAACAGGCGGATAAGCGGCCGCCGCAGACCGGGCCGCTATGTCTTTTTCGGTCGGAAGGCCCGGCATTGCTCCGGATCGGTTTCCAGACGGGGGCCGCCGATCAGGTCAATGCAATAGGGTACGGCCGGAAATACCGCACTCAGGCAGTCGTCGATGGCCGACGGCTTGCCCGGCAGGTTGATGATCAGCGATGATCCGCGAATGCCGGCGGTCTGTCGCGAGAGGATGGCGGTGGGCACGAATTTCAGAGATTCCTGCCGCATCAGTTCGCCGAAGCCGGCCATCATCTTTTCGCATACCGCTTCGGTCGCCTCGGGGGTGACATCGCGCTTCGCAGGGCCGGTACCTCCGGTCGTGACGATTAGGCAGCATCCTTCATCATCGGCCAGCTCCTGCAATGTGGCCTCGATGACACGCCGTTCGTCGGGAATGATGCGGCGCACGGCCTGCCAGGGGCTGCTCAGTACGCGTTCGAACCAGGCAAGCATGGCCGGTCCGCCCAGGTCCTCGTATTCGCCGCGACTGGCG
This sequence comes from Zetaproteobacteria bacterium, assembly GCA_021545625.1. Taxonomy (GTDB): domain Bacteria; phylum Pseudomonadota; class Zetaproteobacteria; order Mariprofundales; family Mariprofundaceae; genus JAJRVH01. The sequence goes on along the minus strand of JAJRVH010000217.1, from coordinate 4,128 downwards.
CGGTCCGAAACCGTAACGAAGCCTATCCTCGCCGCCATAGCTCCTCCTGCTGCTGAAATGCCGTCTCATGCAGCAACTGTACGCTGACCTGTTCTCCCTGCTTCAGGTATTCCGTCTCGGCAGGGACGATGATGAAGGCCTCGGCCTCGGCCATGCTCATCAGCACGCCGCTGCCCTGCGTGCCGGTGGAGGTGGCAAGCCAGCCATCCCGGCCACGCGTCAGGGTTGCGCGAACGAAATGCATGCGGCCGGCCCGATCCTTTAGCTCATGCGTCAGCCGGGCCGTGATCGTGCGCCGGAACAGGCGCGTATGGCCGCTCATCGCGCGCAGCGCCGGCGCGACGAACTGTTCAAAGCAGACCATGCTCGATACCGGATTGCCGGGCAGTCCGAATACAGCCGTATCGTTTTTCGATGTGCCGAAGGCGAGCGGATGACCGGGACGCATCGCCACTCGCCAGAAATGCATGGTGATGCCGAGCGCATCGAGGGTCGGGCGCACGAAATCGTGATGGCCGACTGAGACGCCGCCGGATGCCAGCAATACGTCATTTTGCAATCCCTGCGCAAGCCTGGCCTTCAGTTCAACCGGATTGTCATGCGCGATACCGAGCAGCGTCGGTTCGATCCCGAGCGCCTTGCATTGCGCGTACAGGGCATGCGAATTGGCATCGGGGATCTTGTTTTCATCGACCGGCTCGTCGATCCCTTCGATCTCGTCGCCGGTCGAAAGAATGGCGACCGAGGGATGCCGGAATACCTGTACCTGTTTTTGCTTGAGCATGGCCAGCACGGCCAGAACCCCCGGCGTGATTTCAGTGCCGCGGGTCAGCGTGGTCTTGCCGTTTCTCAGGTTTTCGCCCAGTGGCCGGATATTGGCGCCCCGGGTCGGCGGGGTCAGAATCAGTACGTCATGCTGCTGTTGTTCGGTATCTTCGACCCGTACGACGGTATCGGCACCGGCGGGAACGGGGGCACCGGTCATGATGCGGGCGGCCTTCCCTGAAAGTACCCTGACCGTCGGCATTTGGCCGGCGTGGATGTCATCCACGACGGTCAGCCGCGCCGGCCGGTCATGTGTGGCGCGGTTGATATCGTCGAAACGCACGGCATAGCCATCCATGGCCGATACATCGTAGGGAGGGTGGTTGCGGTTGGCCGCGATATCCTCGGTCAGCACGCGACCCAGACTTTCTTGCAGCGGCACCGCCTCCGTCGGCATGCGTTGCACATGCGAAAGGATACATTGCCGGGCTTCGGGAACGGTCCGGTATGCGGTCATGTTCATCACTCCTTGTCAGCCTTCTCGGTCGTCCATGCTGCAGCGAATCATCACGGCAAGCCGGGCCGGGATTCAACCCTGGGAAGAGCAGGGCTGTTTTGTCAGAAATGGAAGGCCAGTCCGGCGCTGTAGCGAAGATCGGACGGCCGTACCGTCTGTGGCGGGCGGGCATCGAAGCTGTAGTCCAGCTGCAGCTGCCAGTCGAGGTGGTCGTTCATACGAATGTTCAGCGTCCCCTGCGCGAGCAGCCGGTAATCGGCCGCATCGCGCAGGGCGGGCTGGTAGTAGGCGATGGCATTGGCGTGGACCTGAGCGTTGAAACGGTGTTCGGCGACCAGATAGCTGCTCAGACGGGGCTGGCTCTCGCGCCGGTCGCTTGTGCCGGCCTGTACGCTCAGGCGTTCCCATTCGTGGAATGCGCCGATGCCCAGATAGATGGCGCTGCTTTCCCGGCGCTCGATCATGCTCCAGCGCAAACCGCCGCCGGCCAGCACGCGCAGGGATAGGCGCGCGAACGGATCCCGGCCGTATTGCGTGAAGACTTCCCATGCCCAGCGTTCGTCGATATGCGTCCGGTGGCGGAGATGGGCAAACAGGCGGTTGGTGTCCACGTGCCCGCTGCTTTTTCCATAGGCGTATTCGGCGTAGAAGAATTCGGCGTGCGGACCATGTGGCAGGCGGCTCAGCCAGTCGGCCTTGATGGAGTTCTTGTTGGTATTGCCCTGGGCGCCATCGATCGATGCATGGGCGGTGTGACTGGCCTTGTCGTCACCCTGATCGACGATGGCCTGATCGACATTGATAATCGCCTTGCCCGGCATCGGGAAAGGGATCAGGGACAGAAGCAATAACAAGGCGCGATAATGCATTGCCGACATGTTAGTCGGGGGAGGGGGCGTAAGCGAGCACCACATTGGTTGCAACATGCAACTAGTTGGACTAGCCTTCTTCCCTCAGGAGCGGCTTATGAACGATTCAGGTTCGGATTTTCAGCTTGATCAGGCCATCGGCATGCATCTTAACCGTGCGGCTTTTCTGATGACCGACGAGATCGCCAGACGCTTTTCGGATGCCGGCTGGCCTTTGTCGGCTCAGGATTTCGGCATCATGTTCCGCCTGCGCAGTCAGGGGGCGATGACCCAGGTCGAAATTGCGGCACTGATGCTGCGCGACAAGACAACGATCACCCGCCGTATTGACGGGCTGGTGAAAAAGCAGCTGGTGGAACGCCGGCCGGACCCCGATGACCGGCGTTATTTCCGCATCATGCTGACGCCCCGGGGCGAGAAGGCCCTGGATGCAATGATTCCGCTGGTACGCGACTTTCAGCATGAGGTGCTGAGCGATGTTCCGGAGGCCGACAGGGAGGCGACGCTCCGGACGCTTCGCCATATCTCGGAGTTATTGATCAGTCGCAGGCGTTAAACATCTTGGAGAGCATATGAAACATACAACCCCCCACTGGATTGCAATCGGTATACTGGGCGCCGTTCTGATCGGCATCGGTGTCAAGTTCGTCGTGCTGGGGAGCACGGCCAAAGGCGATGACGGGCGTACGGCCGTATTGCTCGAGCCGGCCGAAAGACAGGCCGTGCTCGGCGAAATGCGCATTCTGCTTGAAACCGCGCAAACCATTATCGAGGCGCTGGCGCAGGAGGATATGGAAACGGTCGAAACTGCAGCCCGTCAGGTCGGCAAGGCAGCCATTTCGACGATGGACTTCAGGCTCCGCGCCAAGCTGCCACTGGAATTCAAGAAGCTGGGATTCGGAACTCACTATGCATTCGATGATATTGCCGATATGGCCGCCGCCGGCAAACCGGCGCGCGAGATCCAGTTAAAGGTCGCCGAAACGATGAACAACTGTATTGCCTGTCATGCCAGCTATCAGCTGCCGGTGATGAGGCGCAATCCCTGAGCAAGCCTTTGGTCGGAGGAGCAGCGCTATGGCTGTTGCTCGCATCGTTCTCCTCTCCCGCTGCCGGAGAGGAGCTTTCGACGATTCATCTTACGCTCGACGGCATCGGCTCCGGAAAGGGGCCGGTGATCGTCCTGCTGTTCCGGCGCAGCGGCTGGCTGGATCAGGAGAGGGCTGTCCGCAGGCTCATGCTGCCCGTCAAGGGCAGGGGGGAGCTGACATGCGATATTCGGGGAATTCCCTATCCGGCCAGCTATGCCATCGAGGTGTTTCATGACCTGAATGGCAATGGTCATCCGGATATGCACTGGTTCCCGTTGCCGGGACCCGATGAACCGGTGGCTTTTTCCAATAACTATACGCCGTTCGCCAGGCCGTTGTTCGACAGGGCTGCCTTCCGGCTGGATCGGAAAGATCTGGATCTTCGGATCAGTCTGTTGCGGCCTGGCTAGTTGACGCGTGATCAGCAGCCGACCGACTTGGCCAGCGACGACAGCATGTCGGCAAATTTCTTGCCCGCATCCTTCGGTTTGCCGCTGTTCCATTTCGCTACCGCATCCGAGAACGATTGCGAGGCTTTTTGCAGTTCCTTGGGGTTCGTCAGTTCGGGCGGTGGTGGGGTCTGGGTCAGATAGCTGACGGCATAACTGACAAGTGCGACATCGGCCGCGTCAAGGTTGCTGTTGCCGGAAAGCGGCGCAAATCCAAGCGATTGCAGCACGCCACACTGATTGTATCGTTTGACTTTCTTGTTTTTGTCGGCAATGCCTTTCTGGAAGTCCGGATTTGACACCCAGTTGCCAACGCCGCTGATATCCGGCCAGACAAGCCCGCCACCGGCATTGCCACCGTTGTTGCCGCCGTTGTTGCCGCCGTTGTTGCCGCCGTTGTTACCGCCGTTGTTGCCGCCGTTGTTGCCGCCGTTGTT
>JAJRVH010000012.1 GCA_021545625.1 Zetaproteobacteria bacterium | reverse complement strand
CGCCGTCGTCGAGGATCATATTCGGCGTGCCGCCGTCATGCCACTCCATGATCCTGTGGCAGTATTCCCAGTACTCCTCCAGCGTCTCGCCCTTGTAGGCAAACACCGGCACGCCCTCTGCGGCAATCGCCGCCGCCGCGTGATCCTGGGTCGAAAAGATATTGCACGAGGCCCAGCGCACCTCCGCGCCCAGCGCGGTCAGCGTCTCGATCAGCACGCCGGTCTGGATCGTCATGTGCAGGGAACCCGCGATGCGCGCGCCCTTGAGCGGCTGCTCGGCGGCGTATTTCTCACGAATCGCCATCAGCCCGGGCATCTCGGTCTCGGCGATGGCCAGCTCCTTGCGCCCCCAGGCAATGGTTTCCGGCGACATATCCGCCACCTTGTAATCGGTAAATTCAGACATTCTCATACTCCCGTATCAAATATGAGCGCCGTTGAACATTGTGCCGAGCCTGACCTTGACGGTTGCAGCGCCCCTCGGCGTTTTATCGATGCCGCGGATCCGCGACCCGCATGGAAGCCCCCGCTTCGAATCAGGGCCCTGCGCCTGTCCTACAGCCCCGCGCCGGCGCGCAGCGCCTCGGCGCGATCGGTCTTCTCCCACGAAAACTCCGGCAGCTCGCGACCGAAATGGCCGTAGGCCGCCGTCTTGCGGTAGATCGGCCGCACCAGATCCAGCATCGCCGAGATGCCGTACGGCGTCAGATTGAAATGTTCGCGAACCAGCTCTGCGATACGCGCCTCGTCGATCCTGGCGGTGCCGAAGGTCTCGACCAGAATCGACGTCGGCTCGGCCACGCCGATCGCATAGGACACCTGAATCTCGCAACGCTCGGCAAGACCCGCCGCGACGATATTCTTGGCCACGTAGCGGCCCGCATAGGCGGCCGAACGATCCACCTTGGACGGATCCTTGCCGGAGAACGCGCCGCCGCCGTGACGGGCCATGCCGCCATAGGTATCGACGATGATCTTGCGTCCGGTCAGGCCGCAGTCGCCGACCGGCCCGCCGATCACGAAACGGCCGGTCGGGTTGATGTGAATCTTGTCCTGCGGACAGGCGTCCAGCCATTCCTTCGGCAACACCGGCTGGATGATGTTTTCCATCACCGCCTCGCGCAGATGGTTGTATTCGATGTCCGGATCGTGCTGGGTCGAAAGCACGACCGCGTCGATACCGACGATCCTGTCGTCCTCGTAGCGGAAGGCGATCTGGCTTTTCGCATCGGGCCTGAGCCAGGGCAGGATATGTTCGCGGCGCATTTCGGCCTGGCGCTCGACAAGCCGGTGCGCGTACAGGATCGGCGCCGGCATCAACACCTCGGTCTCGTTCGTCGCATAGCCGAACATCAACCCCTGGTCGCCGGCCCCCTGCTTCTCGGGCGCCTCGCGGTCCACGCCCTGGGCGATATGCTCGGACTGCTTGCCGATCAGGCTCATCACCGCGCAGGTCGATCCGTCGAAGCCGACATCGGAACTGGTATAGCCGATACCGCAAACGACATCGCGCACCACCTCGTCAAGATCGACCCAGGCATCGGTCGTCACCTCTCCGGCCAGGATCACAGCACCCGTCTTGATCATCGTCTCGACGGCAACGCGCGCCCGCGCCGGCTCCGGGTCCTGCGTCAGGATCGCATCGAGCACCGCATCGGAAATCTGGTCGGCAACCTTGTCGGGGTGACCCTCGGATACGGATTCGGATGTAAATACATAGTTGCGACTCATGCAATCCTCGCTTTTACCCGTCAAAGACAAACAGGCATTTTTTTAATATATCGAACGGCGGCGCACCCTAGCAGAAAGCGGCTTTTCGACCAAGCCTCAGCGCCGCGCCAGCAGCCAGGCCAGTCCCAGCGCCAGCGCGCCGGCGGCCAGCGCCGCAAACAGCGGCGGCGCGCCGCTCAGCAGCGCCCAGACCATGGCGGCGCTGCCGGCGGCCATCAGCAGCCCGCCGGGCAGAACGCCGCCGCGCGAGGCTTCTGCGACCATTGGCCGGCCGCTCTCGATGCCGCCCAACAGCGTATCGACGCGCTCGGGCAGGGCCAGCCAGCGGCGCAACTGATCGCGCAACTCCTCGCCGGCCGCCTCGACGCGGCCGACCGGCCCCATATGGCGTGCCGTCCATTCGGCCACCAGCGGCCGCGCCAGCATCCAGATATTGGCCTGATCAGCCAGTTCCCGCGCCACGCCCTCGATGACGACCATCGTCTTCTGCAGCAGCAGCAGCTGCGGCTGGGTCTCCATCTTGAAACGCTCCGTCACCGCAAACATGCAGAACAGCAGCTCGGCCACCGAAATCTCGCCCAGCGGGCGGTTGAAGATCGGAATCGCGATCTCGCGCAGCGCATCCTCGAAAGCCGAGATGTCGGTATCGGGCGGCACATAGCCGGCCTCGACGTGCACCTCGGCGGCACGTCGATAGTTTTCCTGCAGAAAGGCCAGCATCATATCGGCCAGATAGCGTCGGCTCTTCATGTCCAGGCGTCCGACGATGCCGAAATCGACCAGCACAATATCACCGTTCGGAGCCACGAAGATATTGCCCGGATGCATATCGGCATGGAAATAGCCGTCGATGAAGACCATATGAAAAAACAGCGTCGCCGCCCGTTCGCACAGCCGCAGACAGTCGTGACCGGCCTCGCTCAGGAGCTCCTTCTCGTCGATCGGGATGCCGGAGATGCGCTCGGTCGTCAGCACCTCGGTATGGGTATAGTCCCACAGCACGTTCGGCACGCGCACGCCCTCGACATCGGCGAAATTCTCGGCAAAACGACTTGCATGGGCAGCCTCGGCGCGCAGATTCAGCTCGCCGCGGATCGTGCCGGCAAACTCCTCGACAACGGCCGGCGCCTTCAGCCGGCGGTATTCGGGAAGATAGCGGTCGAACAGCCCGGCCAGAAGCTTCAGGATCGCCAGATCCGCCTCGATCGTGCGGCGGATATGGTCGCGCCGGATCTTGACCGCCACCTGACGGCCGTCGTGCAGCTCCGCGAAATGGACCTGAGCGATCGAGGCCGCGGCCACCGGCTGCTCGTCGAAATGCCTGAACAGGCCCTCATCGCCCGTCAGCGGTCGCCTGAAACTCGCCTCAACGACCCGCCGGACATTGGCAAACGGCTCGGGTGGCACGTTATCCTGCAGCTTCTTCAGCTCCATCGCCACGTCCAGCGGCAGCAAATCGACGCGCGTGGAGAGCATCTGTCCGAACTTGATAAAGGTCGGCCCGAGCCGCTCCAGCGCCAGACGAATCTGGGCACCGAGATCCTTGGGCAGGTCGTCGCCGCGCATCAGCTGCACCAGCCAGACATAGGGATAGCCGAACAGCCGCATGCGCACCGCCAGTGCCGCCATGCCGTGCGTGGCCAGGATATGGGCAATGCGCAACAGGCGCAGATTGCGGTTCCAGCTGGCCGGCATCCTCACAAGGCGCTACTCTCCGGCCTGGCGTTCGTTGAGCCTGTGCTCCAGGCGCGTGACGCGCCCTTTCAGGCGACTGAGCTTGTGCGACAGCTGCTCGACGCCCGCCTGCCATGTCTGCAGGCGCTCACCGTCGGGCAGATCCATGCCGCGCAGGCCATCATCGACCACGCGCCGCGCGCCGTCGGCCAGCCTCCGCTCGCCCTCGATCAGCAGATGCGCAGCCCGCGCCACGCGCGAGCCGAAGAACTCGCCGAAGGCCGCGCGCAGTTCGCGCTCCCAGTCGAGATCGGCGGCGGCAAACAGCTTCTTGAAACGCAGCATCGCATCCGAATCGCCGGACAGCGTCAACACCTGCTGAAACACCAGATCGTCCGGATCCTCGCGGCCGAAACACATGCGCGCAAAGCCGGCTGTCGAGCCCTTCAGTCGCACATCGATATCGCCGTCGTGATTCGGATGCACCCACGGCCTGCCTCCGGAGAAGCCGAGAAACATCACCGCGCCGGCATCCTCGACATGGATACGGAACACCTTACCTTCGAGATCGGCCAGATACGGCTTCAGCGATGCATCGCGCCCGAACACCAGCTCCAGCACCGTCGTCATCACCACGCACTGCACCGGCACCGGGATCAGCCGCAGAGGCATGAAAAAAACGCTCATACCTTGTACCCCCGGTGCAGCGCCACGACGCCGCCAGTCATGTTTTCGTGCCGGACCAGATCGAAGCCGGCCCTTTCGATCAGACGGGCAAAGCGCTGCTGATCAGGGAAGCGACGGATCGACTCGACCAGATACTGGTAGGATTCGCGGTCGCCGGCGACCTTCTCGCCGAGCAGCGGGATGATATTGAAGGAATAGGCATCGTAGATCACGTCGAGCCCCGGCAGCACGGGACGCGAGAATTCCAGGCAGACGAACTGTCCGCCGGGTCTGAGCACGCGGTAAAACTCGGCCAGCCCGGCCTCGATATCGAGAAAGTTCCGGATGCCGAAGGCGATCGTCACACAGTCGAAGCTGTTGTCGGCAAACGCCAGCCGTGTGCCATCGGACTGGATACAGTCGGCGCGACCGGGCAGGAGCCCCGCGTCGATCACGCGGCGCGCACCCTCGGCCAGCATCGGCCCGTTCAGGTCGGTCAGCACCACGCGTCCCGACGGTCCCATCTTGCGCGCCAGGCCAATGGCCACGTCGCCGGAACCGGCCGCCACGTACAGCACGCGCGAACCGGCGCCGACCGTGGCCGTGGCGATCATGCGTCGTTTCCAGAGCCGGTGCATGCCGCCGCTCATCAGATCATTCATGATATCATACTGGCTGGCGACCGACGAGAACACGCCCATCACGCGCCTCACCTTCTCGGCACCGCTGACGTTCTGATATCCGAAATGGGTGGCAGCTTCCTGCGGCTGCTTGTCTTGATGACTCATAGGCCGCGCATCGTATCAGGCGGCGCCCTTCTCTCCAATAAGCTTGCGTCGCACATGCAGGAGCGGTGGACAGCCTGTGGATAAGCGGTGCATCGATTGTGCAGCACAAAACACCACTGTTTGTGTGGGGCGCATGCTTGACACCCAAGATATAGTGGATAAACTGGCGGCTGATCGTTATACACACGGACCATGAGCCGGTCGAACCTGGGGAGGGATGCCGCATGAGCGCAACCACAAACGTTGTAGAAATCGACACCACCATGAACACGGAGAGCAGCGCGGCTGACATCGCCTTTCAGCCGGCCAGCCTCGACATCTGGGACAAGAAGTACCGCCTCAAGGACAAGCACAACCGGCCGGTCGATGCGGACATCCAGGCCACCTACGACCGCGTCGCCACGGCGCTGGCTCGCGTCGAGCGCGAGGAGGTGCGCGAGCACTGGCACGACCGCTTCGTATGGGCGCTGGCCAACGGCGCCATCCCGGCCGGCCGCATCATGTCCAATGCCGGTGCCGAGGAGCACAAGCCAGCCACCAGCACGATCAACTGTACCGTGTCCGGCACCATCCCCGACTCGATGGACGGCATCCTGTCGATGGTGCACGAGGCCGGCCTGACGCTGAAGGCCGGCTGCGGCATTGGCTACGAGTTCTCCACGCTGCGGCCGAAGGGCGCCTATGTGTCGGGGGCCGGCGCCTATACCTCCGGGCCGCTATCGTTCATGGATATCTACGACAAGATGTGCTTCACGGTTTCCTAGGCCGGCGGCCGGCGCGGCGCGCAGATGGGCACGTTCGACATCAGCCATCCGGACATCGTCGACTTCATCCGCGCCAAGCGCGAGGACGGCCGCCTGCGACAATTCAACCTGTCCTGCCTGATCACGCGCGACTTCATGGAGGCGGTCAAGAACGACGCCGACTGGGACCTGGTCTTCCCGGCCAGCCAGACCGAGATGGACGACGAGTCGACGCGCATCGTCTTCCGGCATGTCGCCAACCCGCCCAGGGGCGCAATCCGGGACGATCGCGGCCGGGTCGCCTGCCGCGTTTACCGGACGATGAAGGCGCGCAGGCTGTGGGACGTGATCATGGCCTCGACCTATGACTATGCCGAGCCGGGCTTCATCCTGATCGACGAAGTCAACGATATGAACAACAACTGGTTCTGCGAGGAAATCCGCGCCACCAACCCGTGCGGCGAGCAGCCGCTGCCGCCCTACGGCGCCTGCCTGCTCGGCTCGGTCAACCTGACCAAGTTCGTGCGCCATGCCTTTACCGACAAGGCCTATTTCGACTGGGACGCCTATCGCGAGGTCGTGGCCGTATTCACGCGCATGCTCGACAACGTCGTCGAGATCAACGGCCTGCCGCTGGCGAAGCAGCGCGAGGAGATCATGAGCAAGCGCCGTCACGGCATGGGTTTCCTCGGGCTCGGCAGCGCGCTGACGATGCTGCGCACGCCTTACGGTTCGCAGGAATCACTGGCCTTCACCGAGCAGATCGCCTACGAAATGGCCCGCACAGGCTTTCAGGTCGGCCTCGAGCTGGGCGAGGAAAAGGGCGTGGCGCCGGCGCTGGAAAAGGAATACGAAATCACGCCCGAGATGATGGCCAGGCGCCCCGAGATGGCGGACGATGGCATCAAAATCGGCGACCGCGTCAAGGGTCGCGTCCTGTGGGCGAAGTATTCGCGCTATATGCGCAAATTCGCCCAGACGGGCAAACGGGAGGATGCCGAGCTGCTGGAGGCGCTGACCGAAAAGGGCTGCCGTTTCACGCACCACTCGTCGATCGCGCCGACCGGCACGATCTCGCTGTCCCTGGCCAACAACGCCTCCAACGGCATCGAGCCGTCCTTCGCGCACCACTATGCGCGCAACGTCATCCGCGAGGGCAAGAAGAGCAAGGAGAAAGTCGACGTGTTCTCGTTCGAGCTGCTGGCCTACCGCGAGCTGATCAATCCGGAGGCGATGCCGTTCAGCGACGACGAGGCGAACCGCCTGCCGGACTACTTCATCAGCGCCGACGAGGTGACGCCGAAACAGCATGTCGATATCCAGGCCGCGGCGCAGCGCTGGGTCGATTCGTCGATCTCGAAGACCGCCAACGTGCCGACCGATTTCCCGTACGAGGATTTCAAGGACATCTATATGTACGCCTACGACCAGGGACTGAAGGGATGCACGACCTTCCGCTTCAACCCGGAGGCGTTCCAGGGCGTACTGGTCAAGGAAGAGGACCTGGCCAACACAACCTACCGCTTCAAGCTCGAGGATGGCAGCGAAGTGGAACTGAAGGGCAACGAGGAAGTCGAGTACGACGGCGAGATGCATACCGCGGCCAACCTGTTCGATGCCCTGAAGGAAGGGTATTACGGTAAGTTCTGATGTCGGCGATCGGATGGCCGGAACTGAGGTTTCCGCCGATCAATCTGTGGGTCGTCGCCACCCTTCCGGCTGCCGACGCATCCGCAGGCCGGCAGCAGCGCCCGGCCGCCGCCAGCGGCAAACCAACGCTGCACCATTTGAGCAAGGACCGGGAGGGACGGCCGGATGCGTGCCTGCTGATGCAGCGCCTGCTGGCCGCCAGGGGGTGAGCGATGGAAGACAGACAGCAATGGGCGCATCTTGAACAGCTGTTCCGCGACTATATCGAGGGACAGCCGATGCGGGAGAACGACTACAAGACGGACGCCTGGCATGTTCAGACAGCCATGCCGGCCAGCGAAAACAACAGCCGGATCGGCAACGATTCGACGGGAGAGTGAATATGGCAACGAAGATTGAAAAGAAAATCACCGGCTTTGAAGTCGTCAAGCCCGAGGACAACGCGGAGAGCACCGGCAACGTCGCCCATATCGCGCCACTGCTGGAGCGCGACGACGTGCTCGAGGGCAGCACCTACAAGATCAAGACGCCGCATTCCGAACATGCGATGTACATCACGATCAACGATGTCGTCGTCAATCCGGGCCAGCCGGACGAACACCGCCGGCCGTTCGAGGTGTTCATCAACTCGAAGAACATGGAGCATTTCATGTGGATCGTGGCGCTGACGCGCGTGGTGTCGGCAATCTTCCGCAAGGGCGGCGACGTCACCTTCCTCGTCGAGGAGCTGAAGGCCGTGTTCGATCCCAGGGGCGGCTATTACAAGAAGGGCGGCCGCTATATGCCGTCCATCGTCGCCGAGATCGGCGAGGTGATCCAGCAGCACCTGATCTCGATCGGCATGATGGAAGGCCAGCTCAACACCGCCGAACTCGAGGCCAAGCGCCGCGAAGCCAGAGAAAAGCTTGGCGAGGACGCAGTCGCCAGGGGCAATCTGTGCGACAAGTGCGGCGCGATGGCCGTGATCCGCCTCGACAACTGCAATACCTGTCTCGAATGCGGCGATTCGAAGTGTGGGTAGTATATTGTGCCTTGAGCAGGCGGCAGATGGATGTAATCGCCGTATAGGTCTTGCCGGAGCCGGTGGCCATCTGCACCAGCGCACGCGGATGGGCCCTGCGGAACGAACCTTCAAGATTGGTGACTGCCCGGGTCTGGCAGTCGTGCAGGGTTTCCGGGCGATGGAATGAAAACACCGGGCGCGAGCGCGGCCTGGGATCGCGCATATCGCGGGAACGGGTGACCAGACTGTTCGATTCGCAAACAAAAGGCAGCGGTTCGCTGTTGTTCACCCATTTGAGCGTGGCGCCGGCCTAGCCTTCGGCCTGATCCTCGGCGGCCAGCAAATGATGCCCTTCCTCGGCTCGCTTGGCCTCGATAACGCCGATGGCCCTGCGCTCGATAAACAGCACATAATCGGCCGGCCCGACATCGGTGGGATATTCACGCACCGCGACGCCAAGTGCAGCATTGGAGCTGAGCGCCGACTTGTCCTGCGCTTGCAAGAGTAACTATAGTGAAATCGCCGAATCAGGCAAACCGAACCCGGAAACGGTCGACACGCACCTTGAAAGCGATTTGCGCAGCCTGCAGTTTCAGGACCATGAGACATGCATATCTTTTCCTGCTGGCCGGGCTGGCGCTATCGCAGCCGGCCTGCGCCACCGAGATCAGCGACTTCATCAACACCCGCAACTGCAGCCAGGTGCTCGACAAGGGCTTCTACCGCATCTGCTACGATTACAATGCCCGCGGCGCGCGCTTCGTCGGCTACCACCTCAACGGCAACAAGGTCAACGCGGGCAATATCAAAAAACGCCCCCGATTCTATCCGGACAAGGCCATCCCGGCCCGCTACCGGACGAAATCATCCGACTATACGAAGAACGAGTTCCATGCCGACCGCGGCCACCTGGCACCCGACGCGTCGTTCGACTATTCGCCGCAGGCGCTGCGCTCGGTCTATTCGATGGCCAATATCATTCCGCAGTACAAATGGATCAACCGCAAGACCTGGGTCAAGGCCGAGAAATACGAGCGCATGATCGCGGCGAAACTGGGAGAGGTGACGGTCATCAACGGCGTGATTTACGGAAAGCACCCGAAGCGCATGAAAAAGTCGGGCATCGCCTGGCCGAAGGCCTTCTGGAAAATGCTCTATGACGACGCCGGCTTCGAACGCTGCTTCTACTACGAAAACGATCCGAAAGTGAAGATCCGCGGCGACCGGCTGGCCGACCACGTCGTCGACTGCGACCGGCTCAGGCGCGGCTAGGCTTCCCGCCCCTGATCGGCCAGCAGCGCCATCACACGCCGCCAGCCGGCCTCGGCTTCGGGGCGCACATCGACATAGCCCAGTTCAATCAGGCGGCGCAGCGGGCAGTTCACGTACTGCTTGCTCGCCTGCAAGCGCCGCAGCAGACCACTGACGCTGATGCCGGGCGATGAAATAGAGGATACGATAGTGCACGCGCGACAGTCCGAGCGACTGCAAATGCGCATCCGGCTCGGCAATCACGGCGCGAAAGCCGAAATACATCGCCTCCAGTGCCCGGTTCAGTTCCTGTTCTCGCCCGCCACTTGGGTCACCCATATTGACGTTAGCGCGCCCGCGTCAGCGTTCAATAGGTCAATATCAATTACCTTTTTGGAGCGTGCGATGCATACGAATCAGGCTGTCTGCTGGAAAAACGGAATCGTCATGCCGGCCGCCGATGCCTCGGTATCGGTTCTCGACCACGGCCTGCTGTACGGCGACGGTGTCTTCGAGGGCATCCGCTTCTATCGCGGCAGGGCCTTCCTGCTGCGCGAACATCTCGAACGGCTACGCGACTCAGCATGCGCCATCGCGCTGGATATTCCATACAACGATACGGAACTGACAAAAGCCGTGCAGCAAACCGTCGCCGCCTTCGGCGTGCCGGAAGGCTATCTGCGCCTGATCGTCACGCGAGACATAGGCTCACTCGGCATTGATCCTCGCCATTGCGCGCAACCGACCGTGCTGATCATCGCCGACCATCTGCAGATGGTGCCGGAGCAGCAGCGCCGTAGCGGCGCCAGACGCGCTCGATCCGCGCATCAAAAGCCTGAACTATCTGAACCATATCCTGGCACGTATCGAAGCGAACCGGGCAGGGGCTGACGAAGCGCTGATGCTCAACAGCCGGGGCCATGTCGCCGAGGGCACGGCCGACAATGTTTTTATCGTTCAGGGCAACACGCTGCTCACGCCGCCGGTTTCGGACGGCGCGCTGACCGGCAGGGCCGGCGTCGACGTACATGAACAGTCGCTGGCACTCTACGACATATATACCGCCGAGGCCTGTTTCCTGACCGGCACCGGCGCCGAACTGATTCCGGTCGCCCGCATTGACGGGCGACGGCTGCGATACTGCCCGCATCCGCTGTTCGACATGCTGCAAAGCGATTACCGGCGCATGATCGAACACGCCTGCCGCGCGGAAACGCCATGAAGACACAGAAGCCGCCGGTTTGATCGCCGAACCCGCCGTCAGCACAGCCTATCCCGAACCCTACGCCGCCCGGGTCGCCGGACGCAGCAAGCGCAAGCTCGG
>JAJRVH010000216.1 GCA_021545625.1 Zetaproteobacteria bacterium | reverse complement strand
GGGACAGATGTTGCTACCATTTTCATTCTCCTCAATTTCCGCCTTTGGTTGTTCTGCGAAGAAACCCGACGGGAGCCAGAGGCTACCCGCTGGGCCAGGTCCACCGTGGGAGAGAGGCGGTTATGCCGAAACTTTCTGTGCAATGCCCTATTCAATTTCTCTTTCAACAATTCTGAGTATGTTTATCACTCCCGCATCAAAAATTGATCAATGTCAGAAAATATCTGAACGCTCGTACTGAACCGGCCAGCGAACTGATTTCCTGCTCGAATCTGATCGAGGAAACGCGGGAATTCAGCCGCGTGCTGATACGTAAGAAGGTCACGCAGCGCTGGCAAATCGCCAAACATATCTACACGCATGGCAATGCCGGGCAGATTCAGCAGATCCTCCTGAACCTTCTGAAAAATGCCTGCGATGCAACGCGCAACGTCGAATCGCCGGAAATCAGCGTCAGGCTCTGCGCCATCGAGGCCGACGCCAAGCTGGCCGAACGGAGCGGCCTGACAGAGGGGCTGCGCTATGCGTTGCTGACGGTGGCGGACAACGGCTGCGGTATTCCGGATGAAATACGGGAATCCATCTTTGACCCATTCTTCACGACCAAGGACATCGGCGAAGGAACGGGCATGGGGCTGGCCATGGTATACGGCGCCATGCAAAACCATCTGGGCTGGATCGACGTGGCATCGGAGCCCGGCAAGGGAGCGGTCTTCAGTCTCTATTTTCCGCTGGCCAGCGAGCCGGCAGAACAGTCAACCGATGACGCTCCCGACAAACCGCTGCTGCTGCTGGTCGACGACGAACCGATGATGCTCGAGGTTGGCGCCGAGATACTGGAAATGATGGGCTTTCAGGTCATCACCGCGGACAACGGCGAGGATGCTCTGAACCTGTTTCGCGACAGGACCGAACATATCAGGGCCGTGGTTCTGGACGTCATGATGCCACGCCAGAGCGGCACCGAAACGGCCGGAAAAATGCGCGCGCTGCGCGCCGATCTGCCCATCCTGTTCTCGACCGGATATGATCAGCATGCGATCTCCGGGGAACTGCTGGCCGATTCGCACACCGCCATGCTCCACAAACCATGGAAAGCCGAGGAACTGGAACAAACCCTGCAAAGAATCATGGCCTGATTTCAGTGCGGGATCAGACGGACAACGGTGGCATCGGCACGTCCAGCGCATCGGCAATCGCCCGCATCAGTTCAATTTCGGCAACCGCCAGGCGACCATCGGCCAGCACACAGTACACGGCTGCGCGGATCAGACGCTTCTTGATTTCCGGCGATGCCCGGTCCAGACGCGTCAGGGCCTTGTCCAGACGCGCAAGGCTGCAGGCAGGCAACGATGAGGCAGCCATTTCGATACCGAGATCGTCCAGTGCCTGCGCAAACAACCTGCCGGCATTGGCATGCGCGCCCTGCTGCAGCAGGCAGGCCAATACGCAGACACAGTCGTCTGCCAGCGGGGCAAGCTGCGCGTGCTTCACCCTGATCCCGGTCAGACGCTCCGATGAAAACACCGGCTTCAGATGCCGCAACAGTATGCGGTGCAGCATATACTCGAAGATGTTGATCTTCCCGTCGCTGCGGATGAGTACATAGACCGATTTCCGGAAACGAATATATTGTGGCCGGGACAGGGTTTTCAGCGCCGGCAGCAGCATATCCAGCAGGGGCAGTCGCAGGGCGGCATCCAGCCGCCGGATCTGCGGCTGGATATCGAGCACCTCCCGATAGACCGAAGCATCGGCAACCTTTTGCAAAGCCTCAAGCTGGCGCGCGCGCAGTTTTGTATCCGGATTCAGCAACAAGGCATAAACCGTGGCTCTTGCCGTATACGGATCATGTGCAAACTCCCTGACTCTTCGGGGAATCGCTTTCAACAGGTTGCGCGCCCGGCGAAGGTGTTCCGGCCCGGGACGGCCGATGGTCCCCATCACGCTCTCGACAGCGGCCCGGGTTCGCCCTGCGGCTGCATCGCTTCCGTCATCCAGCGCCGCCACGGCCTCGCTGTAAACACGTGCTGCCAGCGCCACCGGTTCGATACTGGCCGGCTGACCGCGAAACGCGGGATCAAGACGCCGGATGCGCTCGACCAGCGGCGGATGGGTGGCCCACCAGCTTTTCCTCCATCCCCGCTTCAGGGCCTCGCTGAAGAAGAAATGGCTGGCCTGGTCCGCCGCCGCATGACGAATGCGCGAGCCTTCGCGATAACCGCCAATCACCTTCAGCGCTCCGGCCAGGCCCTGCGGGTTGCGCGTGAACTGAACGGCGGCTGCATCGGCAAGATATTCGCGCTGCCGGGACACCGCCCGCTTGATCAGATCGGCGAATACAGCCCCGATCGTGCCAACGAGAAAGATCAGAAACCCCATGACCAGCAAGGCCGGATGCACGCCCCGCTGCCTGCGCCGGTCGGCATAGCGCACCGAATGGCGGCTGGTCAGCATCAGAATGCCGGCATCGGAAATCAGCGTAATGCCGAACAGCAGCCCCATCAGGCGCATCTTCAGGCGCGTATCGCCATGCAGGATATGGCTGATTTCATGGGCAATGACGCCCTGCAACTGGTCGCGATTCAGCAACTCCAGAGCTCCGCGCGTCACGGCAATCACCGCATCCTGAGGCGAAAAGCCTGCGGCAAACGCATTGATGCCGCTCTGCGGCAACAGATATGCCTGCGGCACAGGAAGCCCGGAGGCAATCGCCATCTCCTCGGTAACATTCAGAAGCCGCCGTAACAGAGGATCGTCCGTGGCCGGCGACACCCGCTCCCCGCCCAGCATTTCCGCCACCGAGGCGCCCCCTCCGCGACGCAGTTGCAGCGTACGATAGAGACTGCCCCCCGAAACGATCAGAAGCGTCACCGCCACCACCCAGCCGAACAGGGTCGGATTCCAGAACGCCCGCATTGATACAGGCGGCTGCGTCTGGAAAAACTGGGCAAACAACAGGCCGGCCGCCACGGCGACATAAACGGCCAGCATGATCATCAGCGTGGCCACGACAAACAGGAACACCAGCCATGCGGTATTCCGGCGCGCCTGCTCCTGATATCCGAAAAAGTCCATGCTGTCGTCCCGACAGGTCAGGGGCTCAGAACTTCACCTTTACGCCCTCGCGAGCCTGCTGGTCGCTGATTTCCCACAATGCCGCGGGCCGAAAGCCGAAGATGCCGGCGAACAGGACATCCGGAAACATTTCGCGGCGGGTGTTGTAGAACATGACCTCGTCGTTATATGCCTGACGGGCGAAAGCGACGCGGTTTTCAGTGCTGCTGATCTCCTCGGAGAGCTGCGCCATGGTCTTGTCAGCCTTCAGGTCCGGATAATTCTCCATGACTGCGTTCAGGTTCAGCAACGCCCCGCCGAGAGCGGCTTCGGCACCCATCAACGATTTCATTGCCGCGGCATCACCCGGATTGCGGCTCACGCCCTTCATGGCCGCCAGAGCCTGGTTTCTGGCCTCGATCACCTGCTGCAATGTTTCATGCTCATGTTTCAGATAGGCCCTGGCCGTTTCGACCAGATTCGGAATCAGATCATAGCGCCGGCGCAACTGCACATCGATCTGCGAAAAGGCATTCTTGAAGCGGTTTCTCAGCTTGACCAGCCGGTTGTAGATAAAAACGACATAGAAAACAAGAAAGGCGATCACGCCCAGAAAAATCAACGTCACCGTAGCCATGCCCCACCTCCGTCATACAAGCATAAGCAAGTGTCCGACCGATCGCAAACCGGTGCCTAGCGTTCCTCCTTCAGGCGGGCCACTTCGGACCTCAGGCCGGCCACCTGTCTTTCCAGTTCGGCAAGGCGCTGTTCCACACTGCCGGCATTCAAAGACGGCGCCGGAACATCCGGCTTGCCGCACAAAAGCTGCGCATAGCGTTCTTCCCGCTGACCGGCCGCCCGCGGCAGCCGCACGAGCAGTGCCTCGTCCGTCTCCATCATGCCCCGCAGCGTTTCCTCGACCTCACGGCTGTCGGAAAACTCGACCATGCGACCGGTATGGATGCGGATTTCGTTCAGGGTCTGTGGCCCGCGCAACATCAGTACGCACAGCACGGCCCTCTCCCTGCCCGTCAGTTTCAGCCTGCGCGACAGATGCTGCTCGTAGCGGTCCACGCGCCCGTCCATGCGCGCGGTTACCAGCCCCCGTCCGCGCAGGGCGTTGACGATGCCGGCCACCTCGCTTCCGGAAAGCTGCATGACCGGCGCACGGCTGCTCTTCTGGTTGCAGGCCGCCGTCAGCGCCTTGAGCGTTAACGGATAATAATCGGGCGTGGTCATCTGCTTTTCCATCAGGCTGCCCAGCACCCGCGCCTCCCCGGCGCTCAGCATGCCTTCCACTGCTTCATCCGGCATCTTTCACTCCTGTTTCCTGTGATTCTTCCCGCACGTGGTACAGCAGCAGGGCGCCAACAGCGAACAACACGACAATGGCCAGAATCGAAGCCCTGGCACTGCCGGAAGCCACGCTGACCACGCCCATCAGCGCCGGACCGAGCACGGCGGCAAACTTGCCGAGCATATTGAAAAAACCGAAATACTCGGCCGCCTGATCCGGCGGAATCATGCGCGCATACATCGAGCGCGACAATGCCTGAATGCCGCCCATCACCAGTCCGATGGCGGCGGCCAGCAGATAGAAGTCGCCGGCATGCCGCATCGTCGAGCTCCAGATGCAAACCAGTGCATAGACGGCGATACAGACCAGGATCACCCCCTTCGGGCTCCAGCGCGAACCCAGCCAGCCCAACGCCAGCGCTGACGGAAAAGCGACAAACTGGGTCATCAGAAGGGCCGTGATCAGCACCGACGAATCAAACCCCAGCGACAGTCCGTAATCGACTGCCATGCGGGCAACGGTATTGACGCCGTCGATATAGAGAAAATAGGCCAGCAGAAACAGCCATATCTGCTTCATCCTGCGTACATGGCGGAAGGTGTCTCCGAGTTGCACAAAGCCGGCCCGCGCCGCCGTCAGCCAGTGCGCTCTCTCCGCCTCGCTCTTCTCGTGCACGAACAGGGCAAGCGGCAGTGAAAACACCGCCCACCAGAGCGCCACCGATACAAACGACCAGCGCACCGCCTCACCCTTGTTATCCAGTCCGAACCAGTCCGGATGCAGCGTCATCAACACGTTGACCGCAAACAGCAGGCCACCGCCGATATAGCCAAGCGCATAGCCAAGCGCCGATACACGGTCGTAACTGTCGCGTCCGGCAACATCGACAATCAAAGCGTCGTAGAACACATTGGCACCGGAGAATGCGATCGCGCCCAGCGTGTACACGATGACGGCCATCGGCCAGGCCCCCTGGTGCACCAGAAAAAGAGCCGCCGTCATGACAATCCCGAGGGCTGTAAAAGTGAGCATCATGCGTTTCTTCAGGCCGCCCTGATCGGCCATGGCCCCGAGCACCGGCGCCAGCAGCGCAATGACCAGTCCGGAGCCGGCATTGGCCAGTCCCAGCCAGAACGTGCTCTCGTTGGCCGACAGGCCGGTAGCCCAGTACTGCTTGAAGAATACCGGAAAGAAACCGGCCATAACCGTGGTCGTATAGGCCGAATTGGCCCAGTCATACAGGGCCCAGGACCAGATACTGCGACGGGATGCTCCTCTTCGGGATCGATGCATTGCCGACTGCGCCATGGACGGAAATTAAACCATCGGCGGATCAATTGCGAGCACCGCCGGCACGCATGCCCCCGGCTTGCCCGTCCGGCGCGGACATGGTCATATTGGCGCATGTTCGCTTCCGCCAACATGATGCGCATCCTCGGTCCGGCCATCGGCCTGTTGGCCGCGCTGGAGCTCGATATCCCCGCCCATCCGCAGGCCGGCGCGATGCTCGGCATCGCCCTGTGGATGGCGGTCTGGTGGATCTCCGAATGCGTGCCGCTGGCACTGACCGCGATGATTCCGCTGATTGCCTTCCCGCTGTTCGGCATCGCCAGCGGCAAGGAAATCGCCCCCCGCTATGTCAACTCCATCATCTTTCTGTTTCTCGGCGGTTTTCTGATCGCACGGGCAATGGAAAACACCGGCCTGCACAAACGGATCGCGCTGAACATGCTCGTCCGGCTCCACGCCAGCCCGTTGCAGCTTGCCATCGGCT
>JAJRVH010000215.1 GCA_021545625.1 Zetaproteobacteria bacterium | reverse complement strand
TGCGCAGCTGCCGGCGTTCATAGAGCACGCCGAGCGCCGCCAGCACGAACAGCATATTGTAGCCATTCCACAGCAACGCGATGAATGCCATATCGAACCCGTCCGGCACATACATCATCGCATAGATGCCGAAGCCGGTCGCAACCAGCTGCATCAGGATAACCAGATAAAAGCGGGCCGCATGCGTCGAAAGAAAGTCCCGATGCAGCGACTCGCCCTTGGGCGTCACCTTGAATGATTTGTTACCCGGCCGGAACAATGCTCCCAGCAAGGGAAAAAAGAAAAACAGCGACTGCACCGTTTCATAGATCTCGGACACGAAGATCCAGCGCACCCGCCCGTAGAGCACATTGGACAGAATAATCACGGCAAACAGATGCGGCAGCAGGTACAACAGGATCTCCTGCGGCGTCGCCGCGAACAGCGTTACGCCGGTCAACAGCACGACCACCGGCGCCAGCAGGAACACCACCCGCGCAATCGAGAACAGCCAGAAGAAGATGCAATTGAAATAGGCCAGCCGCTGAGGCCAGCTCAGCCCCGGATAGGTCAGCGGATTTTTCAGACTCAGCAATTGTACCATGCCGGTTCCCCAGCGGGTGCGCTGGGTGACGAATGCATCGGCACTCTCCGCATTCAGGCCAGCCAGCATCGGCCGGTGCAGATAGGCGGACTTGTATCCGCGCGAGGAAAGTTCGATCGATGTTTCGGCATCCTCAACGATGGTTTTCGTGCCGATGCCACCGATCGCCTCAAGCGCACTGCGCCGCAACACCGCTCCCGAGCCGCAGAAAAAGCCGGCATTCCAGTTGTCCATGCCGCGCAGATTCAGGGTGTAGAACATCTCACCCTCGCCCGGCATCAGGCGGTCCGCTTTCAGGTTCTTTTCGACCGGGTCACGGTTAAGCATGAAATGGGGCGTCTGAACCAGCGCCACTTCATCGTCGTCCAGAAGCGGTGCCACCGCATGTTCGAGAAAATCGGCGGTCGGCACATGGTCAGCATCGAATACGGCCACAAGATCGCCCTGCGTCCGGACAAGGGCGGCGTTGATATTGCCAGCCTTTGCATGGCTATTGTCTTCCCGTGTCATATAGCGGCAACCGATATCGCGGCACAGCCTCTTAAGCTGCCGCTGCCGCTCCCTGGCCTGCTTGCCCGCCCGGCCCTCCGCCGCGCATTTGGCCTCCGTGCCGCCGTCGTCCAGCAGGTAAACATTCAGGCGATTGCGCGGATAATGAAGGTTGGTAACCGCCAGCAAGGTTGTCCTGAGCAACTCGACCGGCTCGTCATAGGTCGGCACGAACACATCCACCATAGGCAGGTCCCGGCGCGACACGTCGACGGTTTTCGCTTCCCTGCGAAGCGGGTGAATATTGACAAACGCGCCGAAGAAATAGAGCGCGACCGCCATCGCCTCGGCCATGACCAGAACGACCGCCGCCACCATCGAGGCCTCATCCCCCTGCCAGGGCAGCGAATACTCAACGCGCCAGAGCAGATAGCGCACGGCCAGAAAGCCGCCCAGCACCATCAGCACCAGCCTGCCCAGTCGCAATGCCGACACATTCTCCGGGGTTCGGCGCAGATGCCAGCGCAGTCCCAGCAACAACAAAATGGACAGCGAACCCAGCAACAGCTGCTCATCCGGATAGAGGTCCAGATCAGCGATATAGACCAGCAGAACAACGCCTGCCGCCCACATCATCCATGGCAAATATCGATCAAGCAGGAGCTTCAAGCATTCCTCCCCCGAACGTAAGAAATATCACGAAAGTGCACTTGTAGACGGGTTTTTCAGACCCGTCAAGCAAAGCGGGGATATATTTTCCGTGATCTACGTCACATTTCCGGGATCAGAGCATCCGCGCAAGCACTTCCTGCAGCATCAGCGGATGCACCGGCTTGGACAGCGCCTCCGCCCGTTTCATGCCCTGTATCTCGTGTAGCACATGCTCCCGGTCATAACCGGTCACAAACACGAGCGGTATATCGGCGCGTATCTCGCGCATTCGCCGGGCCGCCTCCACGCCGCCCATCACCGGCATCACCACATCGGTCACGACGACATCATAGGCTTCGCTGTCAGCGGCAAACATCTCCAGCGCCTGACGGCCGTTCTCCGCCACATCCACCCGGTAGCCGGATTCGGACAACACCTCCGCCACCGTATCGCGAATCGCCGCCTCATCGTCGACCAGCAACAGGCGCTCGCCGCTGGCGCAAGCGCCCGATTTTCCGGCGCCCTCATAACGCGCCTCGACCTGACGGAGCGGAAAGTACAGATAAAATGTTGTTCCTTCTCCTTGATCAGACTCCACCCGTATCAGCCCTTCATGGCGCTGCATGGCGCCATAGACCATCGCAAGCCCGAGGCCCGTGCCGCGACCAACCGGCTTGGTCGTGAAGAAGGGCTCGAATATCTTGCCGGCCTTGTCCGGCTCGATACCCTCACCATTATCGCTGATACTCAGACAGCCGTAGGCGTTACAGGCCTGCGGAAACTCCTTCCTGAATCCCTCATCCGGCACGAACCGGTCAAGACGCAATACAATCCGCCCATCGGGCGTATCGGCCAGCGCATCGCGGGCATTATTGACCAGATTCATGATCATCTGCTGGATCTGGGTCGCATCCCCGATCACCATCAGACCATCGTCCGCCACCTCGACATCAAAGCGAATGCTTTCGGGCACGCCAACCCGGGCCAGCCTGGCCGCCTCACCGACAAAGGCGCTCAGGTCAAACGCCTTGAGCTCGACCGGATCGGCCCGCGCAAAGGCCAGCAACTGCTTGATCATGTCCGCCGCCCGATAGCCCAGCGCGTCCACCCTCTCCAGGGTCGTCTGCAGCTTCGGATCATTCGGCGCACGACGCTTGGCGATATGGATATTGCCAAGCATACCCGCCAGCATATTGTTGAAATCATGCGCAATGCCGCCAACCAGCGTTCCCAGCGACTCCATCTTCTGGGCCTGCTGCAACTTTTCCTCCAGTGCCTGCTGTTCGGTCACATCTTCCTGCAAACCGATGTAATGTCTGATTTCACCGTCTTCATCGACAACCGGAGCCACCTCGATCCTGGCTGTATACAGACTTCCGTCCCTGCGTCTGTTGACCATATGACCCGACCAGCCTTCGCCCGATGCAATCTGTCGCCAGAAAGTGCGATAGAATCCGGCATCATGCCTGCCGCTCTTCATGATCCGCGGATTGCTTCCGATCGCATCCGCAGCCGCATAGCCGGTAATCCTCTCGAAAGCCGGATTGACGTATTCGATCACCCCCCGTGCATCCGTAATCAGCAATGCCTCCTGCATTTGCTCGATCGCCGACCTCAGCGTTCGCAACTCGCCCGTCTCGCCCTGAATCCGGTCAGCCATGTCGTCGAATGCCCTGGCAATACAGCCCAGCTCATCACCGCTCTGCAACCCGACCCTGGCATCGAAATCGCCTCCGGCAAAACGTCTGGCCACCGCAATGATGCGGTTCATGCGCCGCGTCAGCGCCTGATGCGAAATCAGCCAGAGCAGGCCCGAGGCAAGCAGCAAGACCAGAAGAAACCTCAGAATGTCCTTCTCCACCTGATGGCGACCCATTTGCTTGAAGCGGCTCAGGTCGAAATGCGCGACCAGCACGCCGACGCGGGCGGGGCGAAGCTCCCCCTCGGCGGCCGCCAGCAACACCGGAAAATGACTCCACAGCCCCATCCGGCCTTCCGCAAGATGTACATGTCCGGCCATCTCGCTGCGCGCGCGATCAATCAGTCCTCGCAATCGCCCCCCGAGATCCGCAAGCCCTCCGGCGCCATCCTCTTTCCGCAAGGCACTCAGGCCACGCCCGACCCAGGCCAGGCGCGTCGCGGCCATGACCCTGTCGTCGGCATCCAGCAACAGGGCGTAATCCAGGCCCGGCTCGGTAGCCAGATTGGCCAGCTCCACCCGAACCGCCTGCATATCATGACGGGCCAGCGCATACTCGAGGTGCGCAACGCTGCGGTGCATATCCTCCTGCTGATCATGGATGGCGCGACTTTCGATATTGCGCACCAGACGATCCGAATCGACCTGATAATAGATCAGCGCCGTAATCAGCGAAAAACCGAACAGCAGCAACGGAAGCAGCATCCGGATGGGCAGCCAGGACAGCCTCATGGCGCGCGCCCTTCCGGCAACATGGCTGCGGTCAGC
>JAJRVH010000214.1 GCA_021545625.1 Zetaproteobacteria bacterium | reverse complement strand
GCGGCATGCTTTTCACCTCGAGCGAATCCTCACGGTTTTCGTCATAGCCCATGGCGCGTTCAACCAGCTGGCGGATGCTGTCCAGTTCCTCCTTCGAGCGGGGCTCGAAGGTGCGACTGCCATCTTCGGCCTGCGTGTAATGTCCGCCGACAATCACGGCCACCGACAGTTTCTTGATGCTGCCAAAGGGTACGATGCGGTGTTCCCGGGTGGAGCTGATCTCGTAATTGTTGACCGTTTCGCTGCGGCTTGCCTGATCGCGCGGCTGGGACGGAGCGGCCACGGAGCCGTCGGCGGTCACTGGATTGGCCCCGGGCGTGTTCGATGCCATGCCGGGCACGCCGCCGGGAATGGCTGGCGCGCCGGTCGAACTGTGCTTTTCCTGAATGCTTTTCTGCGAACGCAGCACCTGCTCATCGGGATTGTAGCGGGTGCTGTTCTGTTCGATGTATTCGCGGTTGATGCTCGAGGATACCCTTACCACGGCCTGCCCCGGGCCGACGATCTGTTCGAGCATGCCGGTGATGCGCTGTTCGATGCCGCGTTCCAGGCGGGTTTGATACTCCTGCATGCTTTGCCCTTCCGACATCGGTGCTTCCTTCTCATTGCCGGACAACAGCGTGCCGGAGGAGTCGACGACGGTGACGTCGGTCCGGTCGAGCTCGGGAATGCTGGCGGCGACGAGGTTCTGGATGGCCAACACGGTTTTTCTCGGCAGATGCCGGCCGCCGCTGATCTGCAGCATGACCGAGGCGCTGGCCTTGCGGTCGCGCTCGGCAAAGGCCGATTCCTTGGGCATAACCAGATGCACCCGCGCCGCGGTAATTTGCGGGATCACCTCGATGGTGCGGGCCAGCTCGCCCTGCAAGGCCCGCTGCAGGTTGATCTTGCGGGTGAAGTCGCTGAGGCCGAATTCATTGTTCTGGTCGAAGACCTCGAAGCCGGTATTGCCGCTGGGCGTGATGCCCTGCCCGGCAAGTGACAGCCGTGCCTGATAGACCTGATCGGCTGGCACCATGACCGTGCCGCTGCCTTCCAGGCGGTAGGGGATATGTTCCTTTTGCAGGCTTTCCACGACGGCCGCCGCATCTTTCTCGGACATGCCCGCGTAAACGGCGCGGTAGGGCTTTTCGGAGGACCACAGCATCAGACCGATAAAGCCGGCCAGCATCAGGCTGCCGGCCGTGAACAACAGCAGTTTCCTGTGCCTTGCCAGCATGTGCACGACCTGGTTGCTGCCGGTGATTTGCCCACCTGTCGTGGCATGTTCCGGGGCGGGGGAGATCTGGGGCTGGGATTGCGGGGTCAGAGCATCGGCCATGGTTTAATCCTAGAGCTGCATGCGCATGACTTCGCGATAGGCGTCAACCAGTTTGTTGCGGACGCTTAGCATCAGCTGGAACGACAGATCGGCTTTCTGAATGGCCAGCAGCGCTTCGGATGTGTTGCCGCCTTTGCCGGTGACAAGTGTCTCGGCCGCCTGGCTGGCTGCCCTGTGCTCGGCGTTCATCTGGTCGGTATAGGCCCTGAGCAGTGAACCGAAGTCACCGCCTTCGGCATTCGCTGTCTTGCGACTGTCCTGCGCGGGGTTCGGCAGGCTGGTGCTGATTCCGTGGATGGACATGGCTCTCCTCCTAGCGAAGCAGTTCGAGGGTTTTCAGGAACATGCGCTTGGCCGATTCCATCGTCGTCACATTGGCTTCGAAGCTGCGCCCGGCCGAGTTCATGTCCACCATTTCCTCGACCGTGTTGATGTTCGGAAATTTCACGAAGCCGCGCGCATCGGCGTCGGGGTGTGACGGGTCATAGACTTCGCGGAACGGGCTCGGATCGCGGGCGACATAGGCCGCCTGCACGCTCTGGCGCGCCTCACCGCCGAAGGAGCTTTTGAACACGTCCGAGAAGGGCTGCCGCAGGCTTGTGGTCCGGA
Organism: Zetaproteobacteria bacterium; assembly: GCA_021545625.1. Taxonomy (GTDB): domain Bacteria; phylum Pseudomonadota; class Zetaproteobacteria; order Mariprofundales; family Mariprofundaceae; genus JAJRVH01. The sequence continues at coordinate 2,476 of JAJRVH010000214.1, read as the reverse complement.
AGACCACCTGCCGGCGGCGATAGGGACCGCCCTCGCTGGTATGCGTGGATTCGGCGTTAGCGATATTTTCGGCGATGATGTCCATGCGGGTGCGCTGGGCGGACATGCCGGCCGCGCTGATGTGCATGGAACTCAGCAGATCATTGGCCATTAACGACTACCCTCCTTGATGGCATTGGCCAGACCGTTCAGCCGACCCTTGAGAAGGCGCACGGTCAGTTCGTGCATCAGCTGGTTTTCGCTCATGCGGGCCATTTCCTTTTGCATGTCGACGGTGTTGCCGTCCATGCGTTGGGTCTTGATGCTGCTCTGGAAAGGCGATTCCATCGTGAATCCGTTGTTATTGCCGCGAAAATGCATCGCATGAGTGGTTGCCGTGGAAACGCCGCTGCGCCTGTGCTGCTCGGCGGCCAGGAAATCGGCGAAAGTGCGTGTGTCGGCATGGAAGTTGGGCGTGTCGGCATTGGCGATATTCGAGGCATTGACGCGTTGCGCCTGTTCTCTGGCGCTCAGGGCAGCCTCGAGTTGCTGGAATCCGTTTCCGAACATCGTGATCATGTTGCGGCCTCCCTTGTGACACCGTGCTTCATTGCCATTTATCCAGCAACTGCCATGCCAGATTCGTAGGAATGCAGCTTGTTGCGCAGCGTGCGGATGCTGATGCCGAGCAGCCGGGCGGCCTCGGTACGGTTGCCGCGCACATGGATCAGAGTTTTTTCGATCAGGGCACGCTCCATGTCCCGGATCGTGATGCCGGCCTCGACCGGCGTGCTGTCGGCAGGCTTTTCTTCGGATGCATGTATCGAATCCAGTCCGAGATGTTCGTCGCGGATCTCGTCGTCAATGGCCATCAGGAAGGCCCTGTGCATGCAGTTCTCCAGTTCTCGCGCATTGCCCGGCCACGGGTAGGATGTGAGCAGGCCGATGGCCTGCCGGCTGATCGATGGTTCCGGTCGCCCGTACATATCCGAGAAATGCCGCAGGAAATGCCGGGCCAGCGGCAAAATGTCGCCCGGACGCTGTCGCAGCGGTGGTAGCTGGATGGTGACGACATTCAGGCGATAGTAGAGATCCTCCCGGAAAGCGCCTTCGCGCACGGCTTTGGCGATGTCGCGGTTGCTGGTTGCAATAACGCGCACATCGACCTTGACGGGCTTGCGTCCGCCCAGCCGGTCCACTTCGCCTTCCTGCAGTACTCGCAGAAGCTTGGCCTGAAGGTGGACAGGCATTTCGGTGATTTCGTCGAGCAGCAGTGTGCCCTCATGCGCCAGTTCGAACTTTCCGGGTCTTGCCGAGGTGGCGCCGGTGAAGGCCCCCTTCTCATGGCCGAACAGTTCCGCCTCCAGCACGCCTTCCGGAATGGCTGCGCAGTTGATGGCGATAAAGTTGCGCGCGCTGCGATCCGAGCAGGCGTGAACATAGCGCGACAGTCGTTCCTTGCCGGTGCCCGATTCGCCGATGACCAGCACTGATGCGCAGCTGGGCGCGACCAGCGCCACACGGTCGAGCAGGCGGCGTGTTTCCAGGTCTTCGGTCACGAAAACATCCCGGGCACGGTCCGGTGCCGGGCGACGTTCGCTTGCCTGCCTGGCCAGTTCGCACTGGTGCCCGGCTTTGCGGATATAGATGGCCATCAGATCGTCGGGCACGGGCAGCAGGCGGTAATCCATGACGCCGAGCTCCATCAGTTCGGTCGCCCGTTCGGCCTGGCCTTCGCGGCAGAACATGACGACGTTTGCCTGGGGATTGCGGTCGAACAGACGGCGAACGACAGCGGCTGAGGTGATTGTGTCCCAGATGAATACCAGTCGGTTGTGCGTGTCGATATCGCCCGAGGCCTCCGTCGGCAACGCCTCGATCGGCGTGTCCGGCAGCAGGCGCCCCAGCTGAACGCGCAGATCGGCATCCTCCTTTTCGGGCAGTCCGAGCATGATGATCTGTTCCGGTTCGGTCGTGTTCATGGCTGCTGCTTTAGCAATGCATCTGCCAACTGTTCGGCCAGAGCCAGTTTCGCCATGCTGGACCAGGTATCCGGATCAGGCTGATCGGCCATTTTTTGCAGTATTTCCTGCGCCCGACGGAGCTGTCCGCCGTGACGCAGGCACAGCGCGTAGCGGTATTGCCAGCCAGTCGCGCGTATGTCTTCCGGGAATTGTTCGAGGATTTCGCGGGTGGCGGCATATTCACCGGCCCGAAACAGGGATGAGGCCTGGTGGCGCATCCCCGATATGTCGTCGCTGCCCTGGCTGTTTCTGTATTGTTTCCATGCCCGTGCGGCCCTGTGCCATTGTTTCCGCTCTTCGGCAATGCGGGCCCGGGTTTGCCAGTAGGCGGCCCGTGATTCCGGAGCCAGGTCATCGGGCCGGATTGAGGCCAGCGTTTGCCGGGCCGCCTCGCTCTGCTGCTGGCGCCATTGAATGCGGGCTATCGTGGCGAGGATTTCGGGGCGGTAAATGGTGAACTCGTGGGTGTTGAG
>JAJRVH010000213.1 GCA_021545625.1 Zetaproteobacteria bacterium | reverse complement strand
TGCTGCTGCTTCTGGGCGTATTTCAGCGCCGGCAGGGGCGGAATGCCGTCCATCAGGCTCTTTCTGTCGCGATGTTCGGCATCCTTGAGTTCGTTCCATTGCCGGGACAAATCATCGCTGACGGTTTTTTCGAACACATGCGGGTGGCGATAGATCATCTTGTCGATCAACGCATCGATCACGTCGCCGAGATCAAAGGCATCGGCTTCCTCGGCCAGGCAGGCGTAGAAGACAACCTGCAGCAGAAGATCCCCCAGCTCGGTCTTCAGCGGCTGCCAGTCACCGCTGGCATCGGCGATGTCAATGGCTTCCAGAACCTCATGCACTTCTTCCAGCGTATAACGGCGCAGGGAGGCGATGGTCTGTTCGGCATCCCACGGACACTCTTTGCGTAACACTTTCATAAGTGCCTGCAACTTTTCGTAATGATTTGGTTTTTTTGTTATTCGCTCAGGCATTGTTGACTTTGTACTTTACATAATATTCATTATGCGACGTTGTATGGAGAAAAAAATGCCGGAAGCCTCAGGCACTTTCGGCCCGCTGCATGCCGAGCGCACGCAGCGCATTGGCAAATGCCTCTTCCTCGAAGGCAATCTCGGATACGACCTCGATCGGCAACGTCATGACTTCGACGTCTTCAGCGGCGGTCACGGTCGCCACTGGCAGACTCATGCCGGATGTGGAAATTTCGCCCAGGATCGCATCCGGCTTCAGCGTGCCGATCACGCCGGCATCCTCGCTTTCGATGCGTACCGAGCCGCCGGTCAGCAGAAACAGCTTGTCATTGAATTCGCCTTCCTCGATGAGGGTTTCGCCGGCCTTGTAATGCCGCACCTCGGCAACGCCGGCCAGCATCGCCAGCGATTTTTCCGATAGCGTTTGAAACAGACTGTGAGATATCAATCGATCGCTCATGCTTCCTCCTGATGTCTGTTCGAGTTTAGTGGAGATGTCCGCAGGCGTCTATCTCTCCTGTATGGCACAAAAAAGGCCTGCGGGCGATCCGCAGGCCTTTGATTTGGTACTCCCAAGGGGAATCGAACCCCTGTTTCCGGCGTGAGAGGCCAGCGTCCTAACCGCTAGACGATGGGAGCCTGACTTTCAGGAGGGCGATTTGTACTGTGATCGGAGCCTCCCGTCAACGGTCCGATGAGCGCCTGCAGCGTTTTGATCAGTTCATCGCCATTCAGTTGCTGCTTGATCAGATAGGCATCGGCTCCCGCCTCGATGGCACGCATGCGATCTTCGGGGCTTTCGCGCGTGGAAATGACAAGAATGGGAAGATCTTCGAAACGCGGCTCATTGCGCAGCTGGCGCACCAGTCCGAAGCCATCCAGGCGCGGCATTTCCAGATCGGTGATCAGTACATCGTAATCGCCCAGCTGCATCTTTTCGCGGGCATCAATGCCGTCAATGGCTCCGTCCACGTACAGCCCCAGGCTTTCGAGCATGCCAGTCTCGACCTTGCGTGCGATAATGGAGTCGTCGACAAGCAACACTTTCAGATTGCCGCCTTTCAGTGCATCCGGAATCTCGATTCCCTCCAGCGATTCGACTTCGCCCGGCGACGTGCGGCCCATTTCCTTGATGCCATATGGTTCGATCAGAATCATCACCGAGCCGTCCGCGTTGATCGTATTGCCCATCACGCCGACTGTCTGATAACGCTTCAGATAGGGGTCCAGCTCGCGGACGATAATCTCGCGTTCCTCGTAAATCTCATCAACGACGATACCAACATAGCCTTCAATATGCTCGGCGATCACAACATAGGGCGATGTCGGTTGCAGCTCCTTCTCCTTCTCGACAAGGATATCACGCAGATCCACCAGTGGCACCTGATGCCTGCCGTAACGGATAAGGTCGCGATAGCCGCCCGTGCCCTGTTCGATCTTCTGCCGGTGCAGCGGCACGACCTGCTCGATCATATGGCTGAGCAATCCGAGTCGCTGGCTTCCGATTCTGAACTGTAGCGCGTTCTGTACTGCGATACTGACCGGCAGCGACAGCACGAAACGCGTACCTTCCCCTGCCTGCGAATGAATGCGGATCGAACCGGTCAGCTTGCGCACGGTATCCTGCACGACATTCATGCCGATCCCGCGTCCGGCCACGTCATCCACCTCCCTGCGCGTCGAGAATCCGGGGCGAAAGATCAGTTCGAGAATCTCGACGGTATCCATCTGCTCGGCCTCGACCTCGGTGGTCACGCCCTTCTCGATAGCCGTGCGGCGGATGATTTTCTCATCCAGCCCCTGCCCGTCGTCGATGACCTCGATCACGATTTCACTGCCGCTCTGCTTGGCCAGCACCGTGACCTGCCCCTCCTCCGGCTTGCCCAGGCGACGACGCTCCTCGGGCGTCTCGATACCGTGGGCAACGGCATTGTTCAACAGGTGCACCAGAGGCTCGACCAGCGCTTCGGCGACACCGCGATCCATTTCGACGGATTCGCCGCCAACGATGAAATGCACCTTCTTGCCGCAGCGGAGCGCGATATCGCGAACCGAGCGGGGAAAGGTCGAGAAAATACTGCTCAGCGGACGCAGCATCAGCCCCAGCACCTGATCGCGCAAATCATCGAGCAGGATATGCACGCGCGTCTGGTTGTAGTGCAGTTCCTGCCCGAAGGCCCGGGCTTTGCGCAGCTGACGATCAAGATGGCGCTCGATGGCCTGCATCGCATCGGCACGCTGTTCGACACTCCATTCGTGCATATGTCCTGCGAATTCGCGCCACTGGCGTTGCAATGCGCGCATATCCTGCAAAATGCCTGCAAAGTATTGCTCACTGGACTCGCCCATCGCCTTTTCGGTAGTCAGCTCGATCACCTGATTGGAAAGCTGATTCAGCCTGTCCGCATCCACGCGCAGATACTGGCCGGACGTGCTGCGCCGGGCGGTATCCTTCATTTCGACCAGCGACACATCGGGCCTGAAGTTGTTCGGATCGTCGAGCAGCGTGCTTTCCTGCGCGATCATGCCGGCAGTCGGCACATGTTCGAGGTCATCCAGCGCTTCGCCGGTATCCGCTATGCTCTCGCCAGCCTGGCTTTGACGCCAGTCCCGTGCCTCGTCGGCACCGATCAGGGGGGCTTCGTCCGTTTCGGAAGCATCCTCTGATGCCTTTTCACCGGCGGCAATCTCTCCTGCCTGTCCCGAACATATCTGCTCAAATCGCTCACGCAATGGCGCGACATCAAGCCTTGTATCGCTTTCCGGATCTTTCAGGCGCTCTTCAAGACGATCATGCAAATCGAAGAGAAACTGGACGAATTCATGGTTACGGGCTTCGGGATGTTCGATAGCATACTCCATCGCATCCTCGAACAGGTGCCCGGTATCGCCGATATCCTGTACGCCGAGCATCAGCGCCGACCCCTTGATCGTATGGGCGTCGCGCCGCAGGGCGATCATGCCTTCCTCGTCCAGGCTGGCCGCTTCGAAGCGCACCAGACTGCGGTTGATCGACGCCAGACGCTCCCTGGCCTCGTCGAAAAACGAGGCCAGAAACTGGTTGAGATCGAGGCCGGGCACGCGAAAAAGCCGACCCTAGATCAGCCGCTGCAGATCATCGGCAGCCTCTGTCAGGCGATAGGATGCCTCGCGCGAAGCCTGCATCTGTCTGGCCGAATCATGCAGGAGGTCGGAAATCTGCTTCATCGCGCGCAGGAAATCCTGGTTACTTTCGTTCTGCCTGCCGGTGGCCTTGGCAATGGTACGCACCGCCTGGCTTGTCTTGTCCGACATTGTCTGCATGCGCCTGAGCACTTCGCCGGCACGCTGGGCAATCTCCACACCCTGACGCACTTCCTCAAGGCCATCCTGCGTCACGACCACTGACTCCTGCGTCGAACTGTGCACATCGTTGACGATGGTCTGGATCTCTTCGGTGAATTCGCGGGTGCGGTCGGCAAGGCGGCGCACCTCGCTGGCCACGACCGCGAATCGCTTGCCGAACTCGCCGGCCGCGGCGGATTCAATGGAAGCATTCAATGCCAGCAGATGGGTTTCGTCGGCGATCTCCTGTACCGCATCAATCGATTCGAGGATCTGCTCGGCTTTCTGCCCCGCAAACGTCACCTTCTCGGCAATGGCGTTCACCTCATCGCGGATTGTATCCATCGATTCGATGGCCCGGTTCACCGCCTCCACACCCTCGCCAGCCGAAGTCGCCGTGGCACCGGCGATTTTTTCGACGCTGACCGATGTCGCGGCAATCTTGCTGGCCGATTCGGAGATTTGCTCCAGTTCGCTGGCAATCTGCTCCACCGACCTGGCCTGTGTATCGGCGGCCAGGGCCTGCTGCTCGACCGCATTCAGAATGTCCGCGGCCGCACGGGCCACATTATTCGCCACTTCCGCAATCGTATTCGTCGTCGCTTTCACGAAGGCGCGGTTCAGCCAGGCCAGCAGCAGAACGATCAGGATGATAATGGCCAGAATGATGTAGGACTGGCGGTCGATCTGCCGCTCGCGCAGCTTCGTCTGCCGCTGCAGCGTCGCCTGCAGGTCTCCGGCCACGCCCTCAAGCTTTTGCCGGGCCACGAAAACCAGATTCTGGGCCACAACGGCAACATTGTTGGCCTGGGCGAACGGGATCTTGCCGGACACGATATCGTCGGCGATGCCGGTCACCTCGCGCATCAGCCCGAACACCTGCGTCAGTACCTTTTTATTGTCGGCCGTCAGGCTTGGCAGGCCTTCAACCTTGCCGTAAAGTTTCTGAAATTCGGTTTCGGCCTTTTTCAGCTTGGCCACGTCTTCCTTATTGCCGGTCAGCGTAAAATCGTTCAGCGGCAACAAGACGTTTGAGAGGGAGCCCCTGAACTGCTCCAGCCGGATCTGGTCGGCATACAGACTGCCCAAATCCTGCATGTTTTCCTTGGCCCGCTGGAAGGCGACGAAAACGGTTGCAATCAGGACCGCAAACAGCACCAGCGAGATCAGGAAGTTTCTGTTTGCTCGCTGGCTGAGCGTGGCCTGGGCCTGTTTGGCTTTCTCTGTCGTTGTCATGTCTCTCCCCTTTCCCGTTCATCCTTGCTTCGACGATAAGACGCGTCTCATATTGTATATATCCCGGCCAATAATCAAGCCGCGGCCTATTGAAACAGTCCCGCGCAATTGAGCATGTCGTACTCTTTTCCCGCGACTTCCATACGACCGCAGACCGCTTCGCGCGCCTCGGCCTGGGCTGGTTCGGGTACCTGATCGGTGTTAACCCGGAACAGCGCATCAATGGCATCCACCCAGATACCGACATGCATTTTCGGATGCCGAAGAATCAGAAAGCGCGTCTGACTCGTGATCTCCTGTTTCCTGGGTGGCAGCGACATGATCTTGCTCGCATCGATCATGCAGACGATCTGGCCGCGCACGTTGCCGAGGCCCAGCAAATGGCCCGGCCCCATCGGCACGGGCGTCAGCGGCAGCGGACGCACGACCTCGCTGACATCGCGGGCGCAAACCAGCAGCTTTTTGCCGCCAATATCGATCAGCAGTATATCATCCTGGCTTGTTTCCAGCAGCGCCTGCATGTCCGCCGCTTCTTCGGGCTGCGGCCCGCTTTCATGCCTGTCCATCCACACCTCCCTGCATCGCCTGACGAATACGCGCATACATGGCCAGTATCTTTCTGACGCGGGCCTGCAGCTTCATCGGCTCGACCGGCTTGCCGATATAGTCGTCCGCGCCGACTTCAAGACCGAGTACCTCGTCCTCCTCATCCTTGCGCGAGGTCAGCAGAATGATCGGCGTATCGTGGTAGGCCGGATTCTCGCGCATGCAGCGCACCAGCTCAGGACCGGTCATGTTCGGCATTTCGCAGTCGCTGATCACCAGGCCGGGGCGCTGTTTCCTGATGATCCGCCAAGCCTCGCTGCCGTCTTCTGCCTGCATCACCTCATGGCCGTCCGCTTCCAGTACGAATTTGACCAGATTGCGGATGCTGGAGGAATCATCCACCACCAGGATCAGTTCCTTGCCGTCATTTTCCCGCCGCTGCTCCGTCGTCGCCTTGTCCCGCGCTTCCCCCAGGGACAGCAGGCGACCGCTGTCATCCAGTCGCTCGCGCAGGCTGAAATCCTCCGGCGCCGTGGCCGCGCGCGCCACCTCTTCAAGGCTCGTCAGCCCCTTGAGGGCCTTTTCGATACCGTCCGCAAACAGCGTCAACATCCCCTCTTCCCTGGAAGCCTGCATCAGTTCCCGGTCCGTTGCGCCCCTGGCCACCAGCGAACGCAAATCATCGCTCAGATAAAGCACCTCGTGAATGGCAATGCGCCCCTTGTATCCGGTCTTGCCGCAGGCATGGCAGCCCTGGGGCTGAAAAAAGCGGAGATTATCGGGGATGTCGAAGCGCTGCCGCATATCCGCGCCCGGAACTCCCGGCTTCCTGCATTTGCACAGACGACGTACGAGGCGCTGAGCAACAACCAGATTCACTGACGAGGACACCAGCGACGCGTCCATGCCCATTTCGATCAGGCGCGTAATCGTCGATGGCGCATCATTGGTATGCAGCGTGGACATGACCAGATGCCCGGTCTGCGCCGCATGCAATGCGATGGATGCGGTTTCCTCGTCCCGGATTTCGCCGATCATGACGATGTCCGGGTCCTGGCGCAGGATTGATCTCAATGCCGAGGCAAAGGTCATGTTCGCCTTGGCGTTGACCTGCACCTGATTGATGCCCCTGATCTGGAATTCGACGGGATCCTCGACGGTGATGATATTGCTTTCATCGTTCTTTACATGATTCAGCAGTGAATACAGCGTGGTTGTCTTGCCGCTGCCGGTCGGCCCGGTGACCAGAATAGCGCCGGTCGGACGCTGTACGCAATCGCGCACCAGCCTCTCGGCCCGCTCCCCGAAACCGAGCGATTCCAGTTTCAGCGACAGGCCGCTCTTGTCCAGAATGCGGATCACGATCTTCTCTCCGTGCATCGCCGGCAGCGTCGACACCCGCATGTCGTAATGCTTGCCCCACAGCCTGATGCGCGTGCGTCCGTCCTGCGGTGTGCGCGTATTGGCGATATCGAGCTTCGACATGATCTTGATGCGCGACGCGACAAGTGCGTGCACATTGGCCGGGAACTTCAGGCTCGGCCGCAGCCGCCCGTCCACACGCAGGCGCACGATGCTTTCGCGCTCGCCCGGTTCGATATGGATATCGGAACTGCCGATCTTCATGGCCTGGATGATGATGCCGTTGACCAGCTTGATGATCGGCGAATCCTCGGCACCCCGTTTCAGATCATCGATATTGGCCGCTTCCTGCTTTTCATCCGCGGCGGGATCATTCTCGAATTCCCCGGTCTGATCGAGCGCCTGCATGGCCGCATCGAAGGCGGCATCGCCCTGATAGATTTCGCGGATCTTTTTCAGAATCTGGTCGGGGCGGGCGAAGACGGGCTTGATATTGCGGCCCAGCTTGAATCGCAGCGTATCGAGCATATTGAAATCGACCGGGTTGTCGGTGGCGATGATCAGATCGTTGCCCTGCACGTCCAGCGGCATGAAGGCGAAGTCCATGCACAGCTTTTCCGGGCATAGCTTGACCGCCTTTTCGTTCGGCGCAAAGGTGCTGATATCGAGATAGGGCACCTTGTAGCTGCGCGCCAGCCTGGAAAGCACGGCCGTGCCGTCCACGCCGTCCATGTCGAGCAGGGCCTGCAGCAGGCCGCCGTTCTTGTCCGTGTCGCTCTGCATCGCTTCACGCAGCTGATCCTTCGTGACCAGGCCCGCCGCGATCAGTTCCCGTTGCTGTTTTAAAAGCATAATCCCTGCACCATCCCCTTCCCCCGGAGGCATCTAACCATAGGGACTGGCGCTCCGCCATGCAAGTCATTACGCGTGGTGAAAAATGACACAACGGCCTGTCCGGTCGCTTTACCTGTTCACGGGCAACGCTAGCATCGCTGCAATGGTTGTTTCCCCCCGTATCCGCATATCGCATATTTTGCCGCTTGTTTCTCTACTGCTGGTTCAGGGGTGCGCCGAATCCGCGAAACTCGCCTCCCTTGCGACCGTCGAAGCACCCGCAGCACAAACGGAGCCGCAGGAAACATTTGACCGGCCTTCGTCTGCCCGGATTGCTGCCGAACCTCTGCTGCAAGACCTGAATCCCGAGGATATTGCGATCAGTCAGGCCCGGGCGAAACGGAACTATCTGAATCACTGGCCGATCGTCGCCGAACGCTCCCGCTATGTGCGCCAGCGTCTGCTTGCCGTGCTGGAACAATTACAGGCCCCGCCGGCCCTGCAGCTCATCCCGGTCGTCGAATCCGGTTACAATCCCTATGCACTGTCCCATGCCGGCGCCATGGGGCTGTGGCAATTGATGCCGCGTACGGCCCGGGATCTCGGCATTCGCAACAGGCACGGATATGACGGCCGCCGCAATGTCGAGGAAGCAACGACGGCCGCTGTGCGCTATCTGCTGGACTTGCGCCATCGCTTCGACAGCTGGCCGCTGGCCATCGCCGCCTACCACATGGGCCCCTATGGACTGGCAAGGCGTCTGAAAAGTCATCCGTGGCGGGCTGCGGACGGACTGGAGGCCATGCCCGTGCCAGGCATGACCCGCGCCTACGTCAGGCATGTGCTGGGGCTGGCGGCATTGCTGAAAACGGGCGTGATCCGCTTTCCCGAAGCTTATGCCACTGCGCCCGTCACGCTTGAACCTCCCGTGGACGTTGCCCGTCTGGGGCCGGCCTGCGGCCTGAATGGACAGGATATTTTCCTGTTCAATCCGGGGCTGAATCAGGCACAGTACCTGAATGAACCAGTCACCATCCATCTGCCGGCCGAAGCTCTTCCCGTGCTTTCGGAGCGCCTGCAGTTCCTGGGTCCGAAATATGTCAAAACGACAGTCCGCAAGGGCGATTCGCTGTGGCGCATTGCCAGCCAGCATCATATTCCGGTCGCCCGATTGAAATGGCTGAACCCGGGACTCGGGCACCTGCTCCACCCCGGACAACAGCTTGTCGTGCCGGCCAACAGGCTGGCCCGGGCCACGGCCGCGCCCAATCCCCTGCTGTCGAAAGGACGCCGCATCCGCTACAGGGTACGCAGCGGCGATTCGCTGTGGAGCATCGCCCGGCGTTTCGGCACTTCGGCCACCGCCATTGCCCGCTCCAACCAGCTTTCCCGCAAGGCATTGATCCGGCCCGGCGACACCTTGTGGATTCTCGCCCGTATCCGCCCCAGCTGATGCGCCGGCTTTCCCTTTTGACCTGCCTGCTTGTTGCCCTGGCGGCCTGCGATACCACGCAGCCGCCCGGCGACGCCGGAACACCACCCCCCTTCATGATTGACGATGATACGCCCGCGTTTGGCGGGCGCCTGATCGACGCCAGCATTGGCGATGCCACCAATCTGATCCCGATGATCGCCGGCGATGCATCCAGCCATGCAATCGCCGGCCAGCTTTATCTGTCATTGCTGAAGTATGACAAAAACCTGGACCTGACCGGTCAGCTGGCCGAAAGCTGGGAAATCGCTGCCGACAACAAGTCGATCATCTTTCACATCAGGCCCGGACTGCGCTGGACGGACGGCAAACCGTTCACCTCCGACGATTGCGCATTCACGCTGAGACTGATGCAGGACGAGCATACCCAGAGCGCCTATAAGGCTGATTACGTGCTGGTTACCGGCGTCGAAACGCCCGATGAACTGACCTTTGTCGTTCATTACGACGAGCCATTTTCCCCGGCGCTCGCTTCCTGGGCATCGCTGGCCATCCTGCCCCGACATGTGTTCGAGCATGAGGATATCATGCATACCGGACTCTCCCGACACCCGAAGGCGACGATCGGCCCCTACCGTCTGGCCGACTGGCAATCGCAACAGTCAATCCGGCTGCGGGCAAATCCCGATTATTTCGACGGGCCGGTATGGATCAGCGAACGGATGACGCGCATCATTCCCGACTCTGCGACCCAGTTTCTGGAGCTTTCCGCCGGACGTCTGGATTCGATGACGCTGACGCCGATCCAGTATGCCCGCCTGTTCGAAAACAGACCGCAGCTCAAACGGCTGTACCAGCGCTACAAATATCTGGGCTTTGCGTATACCTACCTCGGCTTCAATCTGAAGCGTCCGCTGTTTCAGGACCGCCGCGTGCGCGAGGCGATGGCCTATGCCATCGATCGCCAGGAGATTGTCGACGGCGTGTTACTTGGACTGGGCGAAACCATCGCCACCCCCTATAAACCCGGCACCTACTGGGTCAACAAAAGCCTGAAGCCGCGCCCCTATCTCCCTGAAAAGGCAAGGAAACTGCTTGCCGGGGCGGGCTGGGTCGACAGCGACGGCGACGGCTGGCTGGATAAAAACGGCAGACGACTCTCGTTTACGATCCTGACCAATAACGGCAACAGGCAACGCGCCGATGCGGCGACGATCATGCAGCAGCGCCTGAAGGCGGTCGGTATCGAGGTCAGGGTCCGGCTTGTCGAATGGTCGGCATTCATCGAGAATTTCATCAACAAGCGTCGTTTCGATGCGGTGATTCTGGGCTGGTCCCTGTCTCCCGACCCGGACCAGTACACGATCTGGCATTCTTCGCAAACCGGAGAGAGGCAGTTCAATTTTTTATCCTATCGCAACGACATCGTGGACAGCGCGCTGGTTGCGGCGCGGCACACCTTCGACCGTGCCGAGCGCAAGCGCCTTTACGATATCATGCAGCAGGAAATCTATCGCGATGTGCCAATGGTGTTCCTGTTTGCGCCCTACTCGCTACCGGTCATGCACAGGCGCATCCGCGGCATCAGGCCGGCGCCGGCCGGCATCGGCTACAACAGCGAGCACTGGTATATTCCGGCCTCGCTACAGACATATCATCCGACGGTCATGCAGCCCTGATCAAAGGATCGGTTTCGTGTCAGCGACCCTTGCTGACATTGGCATAGAAGGCGATGCCATGCTTCTCGTCCTCGTACAGCTCAATCCATGCATCGAATCCCTGGGCCGTATCGGGCAGAGCCGCCGGCGGAATGATGGCCGTGATATTCTGATTGCTGTCGCCGCTGCTGCGGATGATGCGGCACAGACCGCCCAGGCTGTATTCGGGCGACTCTCCGGCATGGTCGATGCCGAAACTGAGACTGCAGTTGATGCCGTGATCGCCCAGGCCGTTTTCCCCCTCGCGCAACACATCCTGCTGCAGGTTCAGCACGTCGCCGCTGATGGCGTCGGATGTATGGGACAGAAGCAGGATCTGCGCCCCTTCCATGGCCTGGATAAAGTCGCTGAACCTGCCGACAACGATCGGATCAAACTCGAAACCGGCCTGCACCTTCTGAAAGGCGGCAAAATTTACATGCCGGGCTTCATCAGCCTGGGCAGGCTGAAAGGGTGAGAGCAGCACTGCGATGAATACAATGGCACCTCGTACCGAGCATGAATGCTTTCGGCTGAAAATTCCGGGCATTTTCATATCAGTGCCTCCCTGGCAAACGGATCTCCTGTGCCCCGACGCAAAACCGACTAGTGGCTTCTTCATCGATATTGATCCTCGCTGCGAAACCGCCACCCTCGCCAAGGCACACACGAAGCATTCCAGTCGGAAACACAGTATTCAGCCACATTCTGATTATGGACTCTGGCGCAAGCCTTCCGGCCGAAACCGCTCGGAATTATAACACATGGCCCCCCGCCGTTGCCACCCAACAGCACACGGAGAAGCCCATACTCGATAGCGGAAACAGAAACGTTTATTCCAGCCCGATATTTTCATCGGCATAGATGGCAATGCCATCCTCGACATCGTTGTAGAGCAGCACCCAGCCCTGATCGGCGGAGGAAAGTGTTGTTGGCTTGATAATGGCCCTGTGTTCGATCTCCCGTCCGTCCTGATCCAGCATCAGGATCTGGCAAATGCCGGCGAGAACGATCGCCGGCCTGGTATGCACCGTCATCTGGCAGTCGATGCCAAAATCCGCGAATCTTCCCGCCTCATCGCGAAGCACATCCGTCGTCACAGAAACCACGTCACCATCCTTGAGTCCCGACGTATGATTGAGGAAAATGAATTGCGCGCTGCCTTTCATGGCCCGGAGAATGTCATCGGCATCAATCCGCTTCGGATAAATGAAATCCTCATGACCATGCAGCTTATGGAACACCGCGATATTGATATGCGGAGCCTTTTTACCGCCGGTGATATCACCGGCCTTGATGG
>JAJRVH010000212.1 GCA_021545625.1 Zetaproteobacteria bacterium | reverse complement strand
GATGATCTGGCAGTACGTGAGTTCCTTCGGGATACTCTGGTGGCTGAGGGTTTCAAGGTTTTGCTGGCTCGCGACGGCTCTGAAGGCGTGCGCTTGGCCCTAGAGCGGGAGCCGGACATGATTATTCTGGATCTGATGATGCCCAGAGTCAGTGGTTTCGACGTGATTCGTCAGCTGAACCACCATCCGGTTGCTGCGCAGATTCCGATAATTATCTATACTGCCAAGGATTTGACGCGTGAGGAGGCATTGCATTTGGGGCGTGAGGCGGAACGCATTCTGATCAAGGGGGCCAGCGGCCGGGCCGACCTTGTTCGCCAGTTGCGCAAGATGGAGCTGCTTTATCCGGCGCGGGCCCAGCTGATCGATCCTGTTCTGAATTGTTTTAATGCGCGTTATATCGAACGGAGACTGGATCAGGAGGTCGGCAATGCGAAACGGCATTCCCTGTGTTTTTCGCTGGTATGCTGGCAGATCGATAATTACCGGGACTATGCTGAACAACATGGCGAGCGCTGGGGTATTGCGGCTCTGAAGGAGATGCTGGAAACGGTTCAAATGGTGACACGGCGGGGAGATATATGCGCACGCATGGCCGAGACCAGATTTATCCTGTTTCTGCCCGGTGTAACGCCGCGTGGTGCGATGAGGGCGGCGGAAAAGTTGCGCATCCGTATCCGCCATCAGCGTTTCCCCTTGCCGGAGGACCAGACAGGATCCCTGAAGGCGTCATTTGCCGCGGTGCATTTCGGAGATGATGCGGTTACCCTGAAAGAATTGATGAAATTGCTGGAGATCAGGCTTGATGAATCGATAAACAGCGGAGGCGATCTCGGATGCTATGGGGAAGAAATCTGATGGCCAGGGTGTTGATTGTGGATGACAACCTTCTGAATCTGGAGCTTGCGTCAGATGTTCTGGAGCTGAGCGGCATGGAAGTTGCCACTGCATCTTCGGGAGAAGAAGGTATTGAAAAGGCGAAAATATGGCGGCCGGACCTGGTGCTGATGGATTTGCGTATGCCCGAGATGAGCGGCCTTGAGGCAATGCAGGCTTTACGCCGGGATGACGCCACGGCTGATATTCCGGTCGCGGTTTTGACTGCTTCGGCGATGAAGGGCGATGAGGAGCGTTTGCTTGAAAGCGGTTTTTCAGCCTATCTTCAGAAGCCCATAGATCCTTCCTGTTTTGCCGAGCAGGTCAGCCGCTTGCTCCAGAGCCGTAGCGGAAAGGATGTGCGCAGCAACTGAAGGCCGATGTTGTTGAAAAGTAGCGAACATTCCATGGCGGTATCAGCGAAGTCGATGCTGCATCCACAGAGCCAATGCCTGGTTCCACTGCTGATGCCGCGCGCGAAAAAGACCGGGCGACATGTGCGATCATCGCAAACTCGCAGCCATTATGAAGCCTGCAACATTATTGCCACATTCCTTGCGCGCTCATCAACCTATGCCATTCTGACCACCCCATAGACCTGCACCGGCAGCCACATCATCAAGGCTGGCAACCGGGATGAGGGCCGACCAGATGATCATGGCCATCACAGCACCGCCTTGTTGACCGCCGTAATGCTTGTCGCGGCCCGGACCGTGGCCTTCGCGGCCTGAAGCCTGGCAAACAGCGCCGCCTTGTGATCCGCCATCGCCTGTGCCAATCCCTGAGGCCACGCCAGATCCGGTACTTGATGCGGATTGTTCGCTGCGTCGATCCAGGCGAATCCGGTCGGCAATGTCCAACCGTTGGCAATGGCTGTCAGCACCTTGGCCAGTTCCAGCTGCGAATGATCGTCGCTCTCGAACATTGCGCCCTGATAGGAGACGCCGGCCTCCGTCGCCGCCTGATAGTCAGCAGTCAGTTGCGCGAGCTTCGCGGCCTGATGCCTGGGCATATCGGGCACCCACTTTCCGGATGCCGAATCCCAGATGGCGGCCTTGCCGGTCGGGATTTTCGGCGGCGCGCCAAGCATGCCGAGATGGAGGCGCCATGGCGCGTCTGAAAGCGATCTGAGCCGGGAAGCAGTATCCCGATTCTCTATTTGGGATGGGGCGGACTGGCTTTTTCAGGCCGAGCTTCCGAATCCTCCAAGACCGAAAGATGACAGCTTGGCTGAGAAGGCCGGGTGGTGGCGGCAGGTTTCGAGGATGTCGTCGCGGGTGAAGGCCAGTACGTCCGTCCAGCCGGTGGCGCGTACGTCGGCCGTCGGCGCGAAGCCAAGCGCTGAAACCTCGCCGATGATGTCGCCGGCGCTGCGGTGCGCGATGACACGGTCGTCACGGACGATATCGACTCCGCCGTGGCTGATGAAATAGAGCGCCTCGTTGGCTCGCCCCTTGCGGATCAGTGTCTGCCCCGGCGTCAGCGCGATCGGTTCGGCATGCCGGAACAGGCGGCAGCGTACTTCCTCGGGCAAGGTGCGGAACAGCGGGTGAATGGCCAGCATAATGTCCAGATCGCGCAGATGAGCCGCCAGCTCGAAGATTTCCCGGATCGGCGCGGCTGTCTGTTCGTCCGAAAGCAGCGAGCTGGCAGCCTTGTCATCCAGTTCGAAAACAGTGCAGGGGCTAACGGCCTGCCAGCGAAGTTTCGGCCGGTTTTCCGGAAACAGAAAGCTGCGAATGCCCAGGGCTTCGCCTTTGCCATAGCGGTAGACCGGAATATCCCTGCCGTCGACTTGGGCGAAGACCTGTACCTCGCCCTGGCGGATCAGCCGGATACCGCGGAAACCATCCTCCGCTCCCGGCAGCCATGCCCCGCTGTTATAGATTTTTTCCCCGCCACCACGAAAGAAACGTTCCTGGCTTTCGGTCGGTAGCTGTTGCAGTTGTTCAAGAAACGACATGCGCCGAGCCTAGTCGAAAGCGTCCGGCGAACAAGGTGACGAAGCTCACTGTTGCACCTTTCCGGAGGAGGACAAGGCTACATTGCTGCTGTCGTAAGGAGGCATAAGCGAGATATTCGCCTCCTGTTCAAGTTCGTTAAACCATTTCTGCATCTGGGCCTGTTGCAGGCGACTGATAATTTCATCGCGCACCTCGGCAAGCGGTTTGCGGCTCGCCGGTCTTTTGCCGAGTACCTCGATGATATGCCAGCCAAACTTTGTTTTCACCGGTTCACTGAGCGCATTGACATCCAGTGAGAAGGCGGTGTTTTCGAACGCCTTGACCATCACGCCGCGTGGGAACCAGTTCAGGTCGCCGCCGCGCGACTTGTTGCTGTCATCCAGCGACTGGCGTGCGGCAATGGCGGCGAACAGGCTGCGTTTGCGCCTGAGTTTGCGAAGAATGGTTTGGGCCTGTTTCCTGGTGGCTACAAGAATATGCCGGGCATGCACCTGTTCGGGCACGGTGAACTCATCCGGATGCTGGTCATAATAGGCCTGAATGGCGGCATCGCCAATGGCAGGCATATGCGACTGCTGCCAGCTCCTGGCCGCATCGATCAGGATCTGTCGGCGAGCCTTCTCGATGCGCCGCCGCACGGTCGGGTCGAGATCCAGACCGAGCTCGGCCGCCTTCTGGCTGACCACATGGCGACGGACCAGCGTATGCAGGATGCGGGAACGGGCCTGCGGGTCTTCACGAAACTGCTGCAGACTTTCCGGCATGGCTGCCAGTTCCGCATCGATGTCACGTTCATAGATCGGCGTGCCGTTGACAGTCGCGGCAACGGGAGAACTGGGTAGAATTTGCGTTTGCGCATCGCGCTCGTCCTGCTGACAGGCAGCCGCCAGCAGGACGAGCGCTGCGGTCAGAATGATGCTGTACGGCAATATGATATCGCTCCCTTGTCTGTGAACTTCGCCAGAGTAGCGTAGCCACCGGATTTGTGAAAGAGCGATCCGCAGGCGGTCACGGCCGCCATCTGGAAATCAGGGCGGGCCTCCGGTCTGCCGGGGTGGGGGAGGATCTATGTCTCCGGTCGTTATGGCGATACTGGTGCTATGCCTGTATCTGGTGTTTTTCCGTTTCTATGCCAGGGGCTTTCTCGGGCGCAGGGTGTTTGCGCTCGACGATGCCCGGGCTACGCCCGCGCATGCGATGCGCGACGATGTCGATTACGTGCCTGCCAACAAATACATCCTGTTCGGCCATCATTATGCCTCGATCGCCGGCCTGGCGCCGATGCTTGGTCCTGCCATCGCGGTGATCTGGGGCTGGGTGCCGGCGCTGTGCTGGGTTGTGTTCGGCACGCTGCTGATCGGTGCGGTACACGATTTTTCGGCGCTGGTGCTGTCGGTGCGGCATCGCGGCCAGAGCGTGGGCACGATCGCCCGCGACGTGATCAGTCCGCGCACAAGACTGCTGTTCCTGCTGGTGATCTTTTTTCTCGTGGCGCTGGCGATGGGCGTGTTCGTGCTGGTGATTTCCGGCCTGTTCGCGGCGCCGGATCTGACCCATATCCCGGCCACGGCTCATCCCGAGGCGGTATTTCCGACCTATTCGCTGATGCTGATCGCGATGCTGATCGGCTTTTTCGTCTACAAGCGCAGGCTGCCGCTGTGGCCGATGATTGCCATTGGCTTCGTGCTGATGCTGGTGACGACATCCATCGGCCTGAAGATGCCGGTTACCGGTATTTCGGCCGAAACATGGACATGGTCGCTGCTGGCCTATGCCTTCATCGCCAGCGTGTTGCCGGTCTGGCTGCTGCTGCAGCCGCGTGATTTTCTCAACTCGCTGTTACTCTATCTGGCCCTGTTTTCAATGCTGATCGGCTTTTTCATCATGTCGCCGGACTGGGTGGCGCCGGCCATCAACCCGAACCCTGTCGGCGCGCCACCGATGCTGCCCTTCCTGTTTATCGTCATCGCCTGCGGCGCGGTGTCCGGGTTTCACGGCCTGGTCGCATCGGGCACGACCTCCAAACAGCTGGACAGGGAGAGCGACGCGCCGTTCGTCGGCTATGTCGGCATGATCGGGGAATCGCTGCTGGCGCTGCTGGCGGTGCTGGCGACGACGGCCGGTGCTTTTGCTTCGCGCGCCGACTGGGAGGCGTTCTATGGTTCGTGGGAGAAGGCGGTTGGTTTGCATCAGAAGCTGGGAGTGTTCATTCAGGGTAATGCGAATTTCATCCATCAGCTCGGCGTGCCGCTGGATTATGCGGCTGCCTTTATCTCGGTCGTCGTGGTTGGTTTCGCGATGACTTCGGTCGATACCGGCGCGCGGCTGCTGCGCTTCAATCTCGAGGAGATCGGCCATACCATCGGCGTGAAGATGCTCGGCAACCGCTATGTGGCGACGGCGCTGGCCGTGGCAGCGATCGGCTTCTTCGCTTTCTTCAAGATGGACGGCAAGCCGGCCGGCCTGTTTCTGTGGACCCTGTTCGGCACGACGAACCAGATCCTGGCCGGGCTGACCCTGTTGACGGTCACGATCTATCTGTATCGCAGGAAGAAGCCGATTCTCTATACGCTGTTGCCGATGCTGCTGGTGCTCGGCGCGACGATCTCGGGCATGGTGATGGGCATTATCAAGGCGGTCGATGGTCAGCAATGGACGGTGGCGGCTGTTGGCTCGGTCATCTTCATGCTGGCCGTCTGGGTACTGATCGAGGCGCTGCTGGTCGTCAGGAAGGTGCGCGCCGAGCGCGGGGGGGCTGTTCAGTCCGGTTGATCGGCGCGGCGGAAACGATGCACCCATACCAGGGCATCGTCGTTCCACTGCATGCCCCTGTGCATGCGAAGAATCAGATCGCGGTAGGCATCAAGCCCCGGATAGCCCTCGGCCCTGGCGTCGGCATCGGTCATCTCGCCGAGCGCCTGCCGCACCAGATCCGTGCAGACGAAGCGGACGCCTTCCAGTTCGAAGTTTTCGCCGGGCCAGGCATAGACGCCATCACGCCGTTGCTCGGTTTTTGTTCCGTCGATAGCGGCCTGCACCAGACGTGGATGCCGGATCAGCCGGTCGATGCTGCAGGTTTTTTCGGGCCATGCCGGTGAGGGTTTGTTGTCCATAACGATGCTCCGTTTCCATTGTCAGATGTGCGAACCATTGTCGCCAGCCTTGCTTCTGGCAAGCGGCTCTTTTGTTGGTGGCGGGATATCGTAGGCGTAGGGTGTGGCGGGCATGACAACGGAACGGGGAGATGTGGAGGAGATGCGTTGAGTCTGTTGATCAGTAAATCGATATCACAATTGCTGTTGCCGCCGGGCGGCCTGATACTGCTGGGCTTGCTGGGGTTGTTGTGCTGGCGCCGGCCGTGGGGGCGGGCGCTGATCGCGCTGTCGCTGGTCGCTTTCTGGCTGTTGTCCACCGAGCCGGTGCGCGATGCGCTGGTCGAGCCGCTGGAGCATGCCTACCCGGCCCTCGATGCAAACCGGCTTCCAGCAGGTTCCATGGCCATTGTTTTGCTCGGCGGCGGTCTGTACGAAAAGGCGCCGGAATACGGAGGCGTGGATAGTCTCGGCATGCATGCGTTGATGCGCACGATGTATGCGGCTGACCTTGCAAGGAAAACGGGCCTGCCGGTGTATCCGACCGGCGGCGCGGTGCTGTCGGACACGACCGAGGCCGAGGGGGTGGTGATGCGCCGCTGGCTGATCAGGCTGGGCGTGCCTGCAACAATGGTGCATGCCGAGTCGGCCGCCGACAATACCTGGCAGAATGCCGCCAATATCAGCGCCATGTTCGCGCATGCCGGCATCAGGCGCGTGGTGCTGGTGACCTCGGCCTATCATATGCCGCGTGCGGTATGGGTTTTTCAACAGCATGGCATGCAGGTGATTCCCGCGCCCTGCGCCTATATGAGCGAACGCGAACCGTACGATCTGCGCAGCTGGCTGCCGCGCTGGAATGTGCTGGCCGATTCGGGCGATGCGTTGCACGAATATCTCGGCAGCCTGTGGTACCGGATCCGTTACTGATTCGCCGGGGCCGTAAGCGGAACGTGATCATCGCGACCGAAGAGAGGGCTGGCCAGCAGGCGGCAACGGGGCTATAAATCAGCTGTGGATTCCCAAGGGGGTACTGTGAGCGACAGGGCGAGGACCGAATCAGCGCCACCGGCCGAGGAGTTCTTCGGAGCCGGCAGCGATTATCTGGAGCAGCTGTTCGAGCAGTACCGTTCCGATCCGGACAGCGTTCCGGAGGCTTGGCGGACATATTTTTCCGATATGGCCGACGGCGCGCAGGCATCGCATCGCCGGATGCTGGCGCGCATGGCGCCCCCCCGACCCGCCATCGCGGGGACGGTTCGCACGGCAGTTACCGATATCGAGCATCCGTCCAAGGCCCTGTATCTGATTCATGCCTACCGCGTGCATGGTCACCTGCATGCCGATCTCGATCCGTTGCGCCTGCATCCGCGCAAGGCCTCGCCCGAGCTGGATCTCGCCTATTACGGGCTTTCCGAACAGGATCTGGACCAGGTCTTCCCGACCGGCGATCTGGCAGGCCCCGCGCAGATGCCCTTGTCCGGCATTGTTGAGCTGCTGGAGCAGACCTATTGCGGCCATATCGGGCCGGAATTTATGCATATCACCGACTCGGCCCGCAAGCACTGGCTTCAGGAGCGGCTGGAGAAGGTGCGCTCCAGGCCCGATTACGATACCGATACCCGCCGGCATATCTTCGGCCGCATCATGCACGCCGAGGAATTCGAGCGTTTTCTGCATACCCGTTACGTCGGGCAGAAGCGCTTCTCGCTGGAGGGTGGTGAAAGCCTGATCCCGATGCTCGACGTGCTGATTCAGGAGGCCGGCGGCAGCGGCACCAAGGAGATTATTCTCGGCATGGCGCATCGCGGGCGTCTGAATGTGCTGGCCAATATCATGGGCAAGTCGCTGGCTGATATCTTTTCCGAGTTCGAGGGAGCGCAGCTCGAGGAGGTGGCGCACGGTCAGGGAGATGTGAAATATCATCTCGGCTTTTCATCCGATGTGCGTACTCCCGACGGTATCGTGCATGTATCGCTGGGCTTTAATCCGTCGCATCTGGAGATTATCACGCCGGTGGTTCTGGGCAGCGTGCGCGCCCGTCAGTGCCGCCGCAAGGACAAGGCCCGGCGCGAGGTGATGGGCGTGCTGGTGCATGGCGATGCGGCCTTCGCCGGCCAGGGAGTGGTGGCCGAATCGCTGGAGTTGTCCAAGTTGCGCGGCTTCAAGGTTGGCGGCACGATCCATATCGTCGTCAACAATCAGATCGGCTTTACCGTCAATCCGTTCGATGCGCGCTCGTCCACCTATTGCACGGATATCGCCAAGATCGTCAATGCGCCGATTCTGCACGTCAATGGTGATGATCCCGAGGCCTGCTGCCTGGCGACCGAAATCGCGGTCGAATATCGCAACCACTTTCACGAGGATATCGTGATTGATCTGGTTTGCTACCGGCGGCACGGCCACAACGAGGCCGACGCACCGGAGGTGACGCAGCCGGTGATGTATCGCCGCATCGCCGGACATCCGACCATCGAGCAGCTGTACCGGGATCGCCTGATTGCCGACGGTGTGCTTGGCGAGGCGGACAGCGAGGCGATGATTACCACCTATCGGGAATGCCTGGACAAGGTCAGGCGGGCCAGGGACCGGGCGGCGCCCAGTCCGGTCAACAGCCTGCAGGGGCGCTGGGCCGGTTTCGTGCGCGACGGGGCCGGGGAGCCGGACACGACGGTATCCGGCGAGAAGCTGGCGGAACTGGTCCGCCGCGTGCATCGTCTGCCGGCCGGCTTTTCACTGCATCCGAAGGTGGAGAAGATCTACGAGAGCCGCATCCAGATGATGGACGGCAAGCAGCCGGTGGACTGGGGTTGTGGCGAGGCGATGGCCTATGCCTCGCTGGTGCATGAGGGTGGCTGGGTGCGCCTGTCTGGTGAGGACTCCGGGCGCGGCACGTTTTTCCACCGGCATGCAGTGGTTTACGACCAGAAGACGGGGCGGTCGATGATTCCGCTCAGGAATGTCGAAAACGGCGAACTGTCGCATTTTATCGTCGTCGACAGCATGCTCTCTGAGATGGCTGTGATGGCCTACGAATATGGCTATTCGGTGGCCGAGCCCAGGGCTCTGTGTATATGGGAAGCGCAGTACGGCGATTTTGCCAATGTCGGACAGGTTGTGATCGATCAGTTTATCGCTGCCGGGGAATCGAAATGGAACCGCATGTCGGGACTCGTGTTGTGGTTGCCGCACGGCTACGAGGGACAGGGTGCCGAGCATTCGTCGGCCCGGCTCGAGCGTTATCTGCAGCTGTGCGCCGAGAATAATATGCAGGTGGTTTATCCGACCACGCCCGCGCAGCTGTTCCATCTGCTGCGCAGACAGCTGATGGGCCGTATGCGCAAGCCGCTGATCATGATGGGGCCGAAGAGCATGCTGCGTCAGAAGCTGTCCTTTTCAACACTCGATGATTTTACATCCGGCGGCTTCAGGCCGGTGTTGGGAGAGGTGGACGCGAATGTGCAGCCGTCGCGGACGCGGCGTCTGCTGCTTTGTTCCGGCAAGGTGTATTACGATCTGCTGGCCTGGCGCAGGGAACGGGATGTGACGGACGTCGCGATTGCCCGGATTGAGCGCCTTTATCCGTTTCCGTATGATGAACTCAAGCAGGTCACGGCCGGTTTCGCGGCTACCGACGAAATCGTCTGGGTGCAGGAAGAGCCGCTGAATCAGGGTGCCTGGTTCCAGATCGAGCATTGTCTGGAGCGCTGTCTGCATGCCAGCCAGTCGCTGTACCGGCTGGCCCGGCCGGCGGCCGCATCTCCGGCCGTGGGTTCGGCGAAGCGGCACAGGCAGGAGCAGGAAAGTCTGGTCGATCTGGCCTTCGCGCCGGGCAAGGTCCGGAACGGTTTCGATGCGGTCAATCATGGCAATCATCAGGAAGACAAGGAATAGTCTATGGCGGAGATTGAAATCAAGGTTCCGAGTCTCGGGGAGTCCGAGTCCGAGGCGACGCTGGTCTCCTGGCTGGTTGGCGAAGGCGATGCCGTGGCTGTGGACGATGTGCTGGCCGAAATCGAAAGCGACAAGATCACGATGGAGATCACAGCCCTCGACGACGGCGTGCTGAAAAAG
Organism: Zetaproteobacteria bacterium; assembly: GCA_021545625.1. Classification (GTDB taxonomy): domain Bacteria; phylum Pseudomonadota; class Zetaproteobacteria; order Mariprofundales; family Mariprofundaceae; genus JAJRVH01. The sequence continues at coordinate 2,095 of JAJRVH010000212.1, read as the reverse complement.
AAATTCAAGCAGGCGGGCGAGACGGTCGAGCCGGGCGAGGTGATTGCCGTAGTCGAGGCAGGGGCCTCGAAGAGGAAGTCGGCGGCGGGAAAGCCGAAACCGGCCGCAAAGCAGGAAAAGAAAAAGCCCGGGGCTGAGATTGCCGGGGCCGATAAGGGCGGGGCTGAGAAAACTGCCGTCCCGGCAAAGGCGGCGCCTGTCGCACCCTCTGCCGCGGGCGAGCGGCGGGAGGAACGCCTGCCGATGAGCAGGCTGCGTCAGCGTATCGCCGAGCGCCTGAAACATGCCCAGAACACGGCCGCGATGCTGACGACCTTCAACGAGGTGAATCTGCAGGCGGTGACCGATCTTCGCAGCCGTTACGGCAAGACATTTCACGAGCGCCACGGCGTCAAGCTGGGGTTCATGTCCTTCTTCGTGCGCGCGGTATCGCAGGCCCTGGCCGAATATCCGGCCCTGAACGCCTATATCGACGGCGATGACATCGTTTACCATAACTATGCCGATATCGGCATCGCGGTCAGTACCGACAAGGGGCTGGTCGTGCCGGTGCTGCGTGACGCCCATGCGATGAGCCTGGCGGAAATCGAGAAAGGCATTGCTGATCTGGCCAGCCGGGCCCGTGAGGGTGGACTGTTGCCCGACGACCTGAAGGGTGGCACGTTCTCGATCACCAATGGTGGCGTGTTCGGATCGATGCTGTCGACCCCGATCCTGAATCCGCCGCAGAGCGGCATCCTCGGCATGCATGCGATCCAGAAGCGGGCTGTGGTCGAGAACGATGCGATCGTGATCCGGCCGATGATGTATCTGGCCCTGTCCTACGATCACCGGCTGATCGACGGAGCGGATGCGGTCCGTTTCCTCGTTGCGGTCAGGGAGACGCTGGAGTATCCGGGCAGTCTGATGCTGAATCTCTGATTTCCGGGAAGGAGAAAGCATGCATCCGAAGCTGATCGCCCTGTTGCAATCGATGCCGATTTTCGGCGGTATTCGCGAGGATATCCTGAAATTTCTTCTGGACCGGGTGATTATCCGGCATATCGAGGCGGGCAGGTGTTTTCTGCGGGAGGGCGACGACGCGACGTCGATGTTCGTGCTGGAGCGAGGTCGCGTGGTGATCAGCAAGCACTGGAACGGAGACGAGCATCGCATCAAGTATCTGGAGCAGGGCGATTGCTTTGGCGAGATGGCGCTGCTGGACATGCATCCGCGCAGCGCCTCCGTTACGGCGGTCGATGATTGCGGCATCATCGAACTCAGCCGCAAGGTGTTGATGGAACTCTACGAGCACGACCTCGAACAGTTCACGCTGATCCAGATGAATATCGGCCGTGAAATGAGTCGCCGCCTGCGCGTGGCCGACGAACAGCTGTTTGCCGCCCGCTTCGGTCGCGAAGCGCATGTGCCGGATGCATGATCCGCTTCGCATCCCGGCCGGCAGCCGCCGGGGCGCCATGCTATGCACGGGGAGATGCCGCTGAAGGTGCTGCGCGGCGGTGATCTCTGGGGCGGCCTGTCCGCCTCGGCGCTGATATTGCCCCAGGCCATGGCATTCGGCATTACGCTGTGGTCCCCCTATACCCACGATCCGGCGGCGGCAGCCATGTCCGGCCTGGTGGCGGCGGCCTGCCTGTGTATCGTTTCCGGCCTGTTTCGGGGAACCGAGGGGCTGGTTGCGTCTCCCACCGGTCCGACGCTGGTGTTGCTGGCCGGCGCCATTGCGGCGCTTGCCGGCACCGGGCTTGTCGGAGATGCGCTGGTGACAGCAACATTGCTGACGGTGGGCATGGCCGGTCTGTTCCAGATGCTGATCGGCGGGTTAAGACTCGGCCATCTGATCAAGTTCATTCCCTATCCGGTGGTGTCCGGGTTCATGACCGGTTCGGCTATTCTGATGATCATGTCCCAGAGCGGAGCTATCCTGGGCGCCGAGGCCGACCTGACGATGCGGCAGGGGGCATGGATTCCGATGGCGGCTGCCGGCACGACGCTGGCCGCGATGATATGGCTGCCGCGCTGGATTCGCAGGGTGCCCGGAACTGTGCTCGGCCTGCTGGTCGGAACAATGTCCTTTCATTTCTTTTCGGCGATG
>JAJRVH010000211.1 GCA_021545625.1 Zetaproteobacteria bacterium | reverse complement strand
TCGAGATAATGCGTGGTCAGAAGAATCGTCGTGCCCCGGGCATTGAGTTCACGCATGAAAGACCACAGGCGGCGGCGCAACTCGACATCCACACCCGCAGTCGGTTCGTCGAGAATCACCAGCTCTGGCTTGTGCACCAGCGCCTGAGCCACCAGCAGCCGCCGGCGCATGCCCCCCGACAGCTGGCGCGTGTTCTTGCGGCTGTGTTCGGTCAGTTCAAGGTGTTCGAACAGTTCATCGATCCAGGCCTCGTCCGGCCGGCATCCGAACAGGCCAGCCGTGAAATGCAACACCTCGCGCGGCGTAAAGAATGGATCGAAGGCGATCTCCTGCGGCACGACCCCCATATGGCGCTTGCACCAGGCGCGTTCGGAGAACAGGTCATGCCCCAGCAGGCTCGCCGAGCCTCCGCTCGGGCGCACGATATCGGCCAGGATGTTGATCAGCGTGCTCTTGCCGGCACCGTTCGGGCCGAGCAGCGCGAAAAAGCTGCCCTGTGGCACGGTCATGGACACGTCCGCCAGCGCGGTCTTGCCGTTGCCATAGGTTTTGCAAAAACCGTTGATTTCCAGTGCATTCATCCGGGCATCCTACACAGTCCTCTTCAAAAGTACGAAAAAACGGAGCCGCAGGACTCCGTTTCATGCCGGGAACGGGAAGCGAATCAGTAGCCGGCGTTGGCGCAACCGCTGCCGTTTTCGCTCGGCGTAAAGGATTTTCCGCAACCGCAGGTTGTGGCTGCATTGGGATTCCGAATGACAAACGACTCCCCCTGGATCGAGGTCTGGTAATCGATCTCCGCGCCATCGAGCAGCTCCAGACTCATCTGGTCCACCAGCAGCTTCACGCCACAGCTTTCGACGACGGTATCGTTGTCCTTGATCTGATCATCGAAGGTAAAGCCGTACTGGAAGCCCGAACATCCGCCACCGGACACGAATACGCGCAGGTTCAGGGCCTCGTTCTGCTCGTTTTCAAGCAACCCCTGTACCTTTCTGGCCGCAGCTTCCGTCAATATCACTGTCATTGGTTTATCACCTCGCTCATCCGTTTCGGGCCACATCCAATACCCGAGCGAAATTATCGGGTATTTCCCGCAAATCGCAAGCCCCCGCTTGCCATGCGGGCGCCGGATGCAACAATGGCGGACATGCGATATGCCTTTTCATGGATATTTGCCGTCCTGCTGCTGGGGGGATGCTCGCCTTCCGATATCCATGAAACCCGCTTCATCATGGGAACGCTGGTCGAATTCACCGTCGCAGATGCCGATTCGGCCCGGGCGGAAGCGGCGATGGCGGCTGCGGCGGATGAAATGCAGCGCATCGAGAACATATTCACGATCTACGGAAAGACGGACAATGCCGTCAAGGCCTTCAACGCCTCGCCGCCGGGCGTGCCCGTCGAATTGCCCGGCGAGGTCAATGCCCTGCTCGGGCAGGCGCTGGATATCGAAAAGCGCAGCGATGGCGCCTTCAATCCGGCTCTCGGCCGCCTGAACCGGCTGTGGGGATTCTCCGGCGAATCGCCTCCCTCGCAACCGCCATCATCCGAAGCCATCCGGGACGCGATGCCCGTGCAACCCTGTATCCATCGATTGCCCGACGGACGCTGGCAGCGCAATCATGCATCCTGCATGCTCGATTTCGGCGCCATCGCCAAAGGCTACGCCATCGACCGGGGCATGGCCGTACTGAAGCAACGCGGCATCCATCATGCAATCATCAATGCCGGCGGCGATATACGCCTGATCGGTTCGCATCATGGAAAGCCGTGGCGCATTGGTCTGAGACATCCGCGCCGCAAGGGGGCTGTGCTGGGCAGCCTGAGCGTTTCCGGCGATGTCAGCATCGTGACGTCGGGCGATTACGAGCGTTATTTTCTCTACAAGGACAGGCGCTATCATCATATTCTGAATCCGCAAACGGGCATGCCTGCGACTGCCAGCCAGAGCGCAACAGTCATCGCGGCATCGGCCACGCTCGCCGATGCCTGGAGCACGGCCCTGTTCGTGCTGGGGCCGGATGGACTGGCCCATCTTGAGAGGCTCGGCATGCCGGCATTGCTGGTCGACCGGAAGGGCCGGCTGAAGATCAACGATTCGATGCGCCTGCTGTTCGATCAGGACCGGTGAAGGCTTGCAGGCGGAGGCGACGCCTCCTAGGCTATGCATGGTCGCAGGGCGGACTGACTCGGTTTCGGGAGGAGCTATGGACGTATCGGAACTTCTGGCGTTTACCGTCAAGAATAATGCTTCGGATCTGCATATTTCATCCGGCGAACCGCCGATGATCCGCATCCATGGCGACATGACCCGCATCAAGATGCCCGACCTCGAAGCCCGCGAAGTGCAGGCAATGATCTACGACATCATGAACGACACCCAGCGCAAGTTGTTCGAGGAGCACCTCGAACTCGATTTTTCCTTTTCGCTGGGCGATATCGCCCGTTTCCGCGTCAATGCCTTCATGCAGAACCGTGGCATGAGCGCCGCCTTCCGCGTCATTCCGAACGAGGTATTCACGCTGGAACAACTGAAATCGCCGGAAGTGTTCAGCGACATCGCCATGACGCCGCGCGGCATATGTCTGGTAACCGGACCGACCGGCTCGGGTAAATCGACAACGCTGGCCGCCATGGTCGATTACCGCAACGAGGCCGAACGCGGCCATATTCTGACGATCGAGGATCCGATCGAATTCGTGCATCGCTCCAAAAGCTGCCTGGTATCGCAGCGCGAACTCGGCCCTCATACCCATTCCTTTGCCAGCGCGCTGCGCAGCGCGCTGCGCGAGGATCCGGACGTAATTCTGGTCGGCGAGCTGCGCGACCTGGAAACGATCCGCCTGGCGCTGACGGCCGCCGAAACGGGCCATATGGTATTCGGCACGCTGCACACATCCAGCGCTCCGAAAACCATCGACCGTATCATCGACGTATTCCCGGCCGCCGAAAAGGACATGGTGCGTTCGATGCTGTCCGAATCCCTCCGGGCCGTCATCTCGCAGACCCTGATCAAAACGGCCGACGGCACCGGACGTGTGGCCGCTTACGAAATCATGCTCGGCACGCCGGCCATCCGCAACCTGATCCGCGAAAACAAGGTGCCGCAGATGGTGTCGGTCATGCAAACCGCGCAGCGCGAGGGCATGCAGACGCTCGATGCGAACCTGCAGCAACTGGTCAAGTCGCGGAAAATCACGCAGCAGGCGGCGCTGGAAAAGGCCAACAACAAGAAGTTGTTCGGCGGCGGCGCGGTCTGACATGAACGGATTCATCCAGGGAGCTGACGCATGAGTACAAACGAACCGCAGAAACTGTCCATCAAGCAGCTGCTGATGGTGATGGTCAAAAAGGATGCCTCGGATCTCTATATCACGGCCGGCATGCCGCCCGCCTACCGCATCAACAGCGTCGTCTATCCGATCAAGCAACCGCCGCTGAATGCGGTCCAGTGCGAACAGCTGGCCAATTCGACGATGAGCGAGAAACAGCGCGCCACGTTCTCGGCCGAATATGAAATGAACCTGGCGCTGGCCTACCCGGATCTCGGCCGCTTCCGCGTCAACATTTTCCGTCAGCGCGGTCATATCGGCATGGTTATCCGTCAGATCAAGACCACGGTGCCGACCATCGACGAACTGGGGCTGCCGGAAGTATTCAAGGATATATCGATGACCAAGCGGGGCCTGGTGATCATGGTCGGCGCCACCGGTTGCGGCAAGTCGACGTCGCTGGCAGCAATGATCGACTGGCGCAATTCCAATCAGGCCGGGCATATCATCACCATCGAGGATCCGATCGAGTTCGTACACGAACACAAGAAATGCGTGATCACGCAACGCGAAGTCGGCACCGACACCCATGAATACAAGGCGGCGCTGAAGAACACCCTGCGTCAGGCACCCGATGTCATTCTGATCGGCGAAATACGCGATCGCGAAACGATGGAGCATGCGCTGGAATTCGCCGAGACGGGACATCTGTGCATGGCAACGCTGCATGCGAACAACGCCAACCAGGCACTGGAACGCGTCATGAACTTCTTCCCGGAGGAATCGCATCCCCAGGTCAGCCTGAATCTGGCGCTGAACCTGAAAGGCATCCTGTCGCAGCGGCTGGTCAAGACGCCGGACGACAAGCGCGTGCCTGCCATCGAGATCCTGATCAATACGCCGCGTATTGCCGATCTGATCACCAAGTGGGAAATCACCGAGATCAAGGAGGCCATGGCGGCCGGCAAGAACTACGGCATGCAGACCTTCGACCAGCATCTGCTGCGCCTGTGGAAGGATGGCAAGATCAGCGAGGAAGAAGCCCTGCGTCACGCCGATGCGGTCAATGACCTGCGCCTGCAGATCAAGATGGCCAAGCTTGAAGGCAGCGACAGCCACAGCGGCATCGATCACCTGACCGGCGGCGATGGCAGCGGACTGAGCATCTGATGGCTGACTGGCATCTGATCGACGACCTGTTGCTGGCCGCTAACAAGCATAAGGCCTCGGACCTGCTGGTCCGTACCGGCGATCGCGTGCGCATGCGCATCGATGGCTCCATTGTCACCGTCTCCCCCGACAGGGTACCGGAGCAGACGCGCGAACAGGTGATTGAAATGATCCTTCATATCAGCCGCCACGTGCCCGATGCGCCGGACCTTGAAAGCGTGCACAACTTCGATTTCCACTATTCCCTGGAAAACGTCGCCCATTTCCGCATGCATGTGATGCGCACCAACAACGATTTCGGCATTGTCGCCCGCCTGATCCCGCAAAAGATTCCCGGCTTCGACGAGCTGCACCTGCCGCCGGTGATTCGGGAAATCGCCAATTACAAGAACGGCCTGGTGATCATGGCCGGCGCCACCGGCTCGGGCAAGTCAACAACGCTGGCCGCCATGCTCAATCATGTGATCCAGCAGCGGCCCGTGCATGCGGTCACGATGGAAGACCCGATCGAATACCGCTACAGCACCCATTACAAGGGTACGGTCAGCCAGCGGGAACTGGGGCGCGACGTCATGAGCTATGCCCAGGGCCTGAATGACGCACTGCGCGAGGCACCCGACATCATCGTGGCCGGCGAGGCGCGCGACCGCGAGGTCATCCAGCTGGCGCTGCAGGCCGGCGAAACCGGTCATCTGGTCATGGTAACCGTGCATGCAACGACCGCCATCGGCACCATGCAACGCATCATGTCGTCCTTCGGTCTGGATGAACAGACGGCCATCCGCGAGCGGCTGGCCGAGAATCTGCGCGCCATCATCGTGCAGAAGCTTCTGCCGGCCAAATCCGGCAAGGGACGCATCGTGGCCCTGGAAATCATGATCAAGAATTCTGTCATCAAGCATTTCATCCTCGACACCGACCGCTGGCGCGAAAT
>JAJRVH010000210.1 GCA_021545625.1 Zetaproteobacteria bacterium | reverse complement strand
GCTGGCCCGGGAGCTTGCCGGGGCGGGGATGGGGGTGGCCCTGCTCGAAGCGGGCGATACTTTCGATCGCAGCGATGCCGCAGCCCGCTATCGGGCGGCGCTGGATCGCAATCTTCAGGCGCCCTTCAGGCCGTGGTCGTGGCTGTCGGAGCGCCCCTTTCCGGAAGGGGAGGCCTACCAGCCGATGTTTCAGCAGGGCGTGGGCGGCACGACCTGGCACTGGACGGCGATCACGCCCCGGTTTCTTCCCGAGGATTTCGAACTGCATAGCCGTTTCGGCGTTGGAGTGGACTGGCCGATTTCGTACAATGATCTGGAGCCCTGGTATGTGCAGGCGGAACGCGCCTTGGGCGTGGCCGGCGATGACAGGCAGGACCACGGTTCGCCGCGCAGCGCGCCCTATCCGCAGCCTGCGGTTCCGATGACCTATGGCGATCGCGTTATCGCCCGGCATCTGGCCAGGCGTGGCATTCACGTGGCTCCCCTGCCTGCGGCGCGCAACAGCCGGGCCTATGACGGCCGTCCGCCGTGCCAGGGGAACAATACCTGTACGCCGCTGTGTCCGACCGGGGCTTCGTACAGCGCCGATACCGATGTGCGCAAGGCGGTTGCCCGCGGGGCGCGGCTGATCACGCGCGCGGTGGCATACCGCTTCGACATGGACGGCGGCGGCCGGCTGCGCGCCGTGCATTACCGGCACCCGGACGGTTCGTCGAGGCGGCTGGCGGGCAGGCGCTTCATTCTGGCCTGCAACGCCATCCAGACGCCGCGCCTGTTGCTGATGTCGGCCGGCCGGCACGCGCCGCGGGGGCTGGCGAACAGCTCGGGGCAGGTGGGCCGCAACCTGATGGATCATGCGTTGTTCGTGCGCGAGTTTTCGATGCCGGAAGCGCTGTATATCGGGCGCGGGCCGCAGAGCGTGAGCACGCTGCTGACCGGGCGCAGCGGCGCGTTCAGAAAACGCCATGCCGCGGCGAAATTCTTCATCGGCAATGATCTGAATGTCCAGCGACTGGCAACCGGGCTGCTCGGCGACGAGGGGCACCTGACGCATATCGTCGCCGACCTGAGGAAGGCCGCGGTGCATCTGGGGCAGATCGGGGCGGAGGTCGAGGCGCTGCCCGATCCGGCCAACCGCATTGTGCTCAGCGACAGGCGCAGGGACCCGCTCGGCCTGCCGTTGCCGGATGTGCGCTATCGTCCGGGAGCGTACAGCGAGAGAGGCCTGCATCACTGGCAGGCGTTCACCGAGAAGCTGATCGCAGGCATGGGAGGGAAGCTGCTCGGCGCAAGCTTGACGCTTTCATCCCATCATCCGGCAGGCACGACGCGCATGGGTCATGATGCGCGGCATTCGGTCGTCGATGCCGATTGCCGCAGCCATGATCATCCGAATCTGTATATCGCGGGCGGCAGTCTGTTTCCTTCCATGGGTACGGCCAATCCGACGCTGACGATCGCGGCCCTGAGTCTGCGGCTGGCCGGGTATCTGAAACATATGCGATCCTGACCGGCGGCCCGGTCGAGCGGCCCCCGTCGAAAAGGGCCCGGCAATGCCGGGCCCCTGTCATTTGTCTTCTTTCGCGGGCTTGCCCGCCGTGTTCTAGAAGCGTTCCAGGGCCTTGCTGTGAACGACGATGTCGTGGCGGTCGCGTACCGACGCCATCCAGCGGGCGAAGCGGACTGCTCCCTTCGACTTCAGGACTTCAACGCGGATTTCATCCCGCTTGCCGGCGAATTCGTCGTCGGATGCGTCGATGATCTTTTCGACGCGAACGACGGCAATGCCCTGAGGCACGTCGAAGCTGCTGTTCAGCCACTGGCCTTTTGCCGTAACGAAGGCGAGTTCCAGCACTTCAGGCGTGAGCCATGTCGCATCGTCACCCGCGCCGTTCTTGCGAACCGGCTTGGACAGGTATTTCGCCTGGCCATACTTTTGGGCCAGGCCGTCCGGCGATGCGGCTCCCCCCTGCTGGCGGATTTCGTCGGCAATCTGCCGGGCCTTGTTCAGTGCGGCGGCTTTTCTGGCATCCTCGATGGCCCGGGCCGCGACCTTGGCGAATGGCAGCGTAGCCGGCTCGATGCGCCGGACAACCTCAAGCGCGATGAAGTGGCCGTCGGTGGTTTCCTCGATATCGACGGGCTGGCCGGGCAGGGTGGCGAATGCCTTGCTGCGGATCCGGGGGTCGCTCAGCAGGGGTTCTGCAATCGCCTCGCTCTGGCTGACGGGAGGGATATGGCGCACCTTCAGGTTCAGGCTTTCGGCAGCCGCGCTCAGAGAATCCTCCATGCCCAGCGCATCATCGAGGTCCTGGGACAGTTTATAAGCCTCTTCGCTGGCCATCTGGCGCAGAAGCTCGGTTTTGATCCGGTCGCGCACCTCGGCCAGCTCCGGTGTGCGTGCGGGTTTGATATCGGTCAGATGAATCAGGTGATAGCCGAACCGGGTTTCGATGATATCGCTGATGTCGCCCTTGTTCATGGCGAAGACCGCGCGATCGAATGCGGGTACCATCACGCCCTGTTTGAACCAGCCCAGGTCGCCACCCTTGTCGGCAGTGACATCGTCGGACATGTCCCTGGCGACCTTGTCAAAGGATTCGCCGGCCCTGATGCGTGCCTGTGCCTGCCCGATTTTCCTGCGCGCCGCCTTTCTCGCCTCTTCGGATGCATCCTGTTTGACGCGGATCAGGATGTGTTGGGCCCGGCGTTCTTCCGGCTGCATCAGCGATTCCTTGCGCGCTTCATAGGCTGCCTCGATGTCAGTCTCGTCCACGCTCAGGTCCTTCGCCAGTTCGTCCGGATCAATGTCCACGGCGTTGATTTCGACGCGCAGGGGGGAGCGGTACAGCTCCTGGTGCTCTTCGTACCAGGTTTTCGCATCGGCATCGCTGATCCGGATCTGGTCGGTCAGACTGTCCGGGTCGACAATGATCGCGGCCAGTTCCCGCTGCTGGAACTCGGCATCGAAGCGCTCCCGAACCTCTTTATCGCTGACCCGGGCCGAATCCATGACGGTTTTCTGCAGCGCATCGACCATCAGGTTCAGGCGCAGTTCGTTTTCGTATTCCTGCGGCGACGCGAAGCCCATGTTACGGGTCAGGATGCGGTAGCGCTGCGGGTCGAAGCCGCTGGCCGAACGGAACGACGGATTGCTCTGCACGCTTGCCAGAATAACAGACTCCGGCGCTGTCATGTGCAGCTCTTCGGCGACGGCCAGCATCAGGCGGCGGTTGATCAGCGTCTGCAGCGTATTGTCCTTGATGCCGAGCGATGCAATCATGTCCTTGTTGAACTGGGCACCGAGCATGGCCCGATAGCTGTTCAGCTGGCGTTCGTAGGCCTTGTAGAATTCTCCCT
>JAJRVH010000209.1 GCA_021545625.1 Zetaproteobacteria bacterium | reverse complement strand
CACCCTGGTTCAGCTCCAGCTCGCGACCGTCCAGGGGCGAAAACGCCTCGCCCTGTCGCGCCGGCCGCACATGGATACCACCCCTGAGGCTGGCCGCATCGAAGGCATGCATCGGCTGCCCGAGATCCAGCATCAGATAGTTGAGCACATCGACCACGCCGTTGACCGGCCGCTGACCGGCAGCGATCAGCTTCGCCTGCAGCCAGAGCGGCGATTCGCCCACCGCGACACCCTCGATGCGCCGCGCCAGATAGAACGGACAATCCTCCGGCGCATCGATCTCCACCGACGGGCTTGTCACATCGCTGCTGCCGGGGACGGCTTCCGCCCCGGCTTCGCGGAAGGGCAATCCGGCATCGGCAGCCAGGTCGCGGGCAATGCCGCGCGCATTCATGCAATCACCGCGATTCGGCGTAATGGAAAGATCGAATACCGCCTCTTCCAGCTGCAGATACTCGCCCACCTCGGCGCCGACCGGCGCATCGGCGGGCAGAATCAGCAGCCCGGCCGCATCCTCGGCCAGCCCCAGCTCCGCCTCCGAACAGCACATGCCAAAGCTCGTCTGACCACGGATCTTGCCCTTTTTGATCTTCAGGCCGTTCGGCAGCACGGTGCCGATCGTCGCCACCGGCACCTTGTCGCCCTCGCCCATGTTCGAGGCGCCGCACACAATCGCCAGCGGCTCGGCCTCGCCGATGTCGACCTGCAACAGCTTCAGCTTGTCGGCATCCGGATGCGGCTGCATGGCGCGGATCAGGCCGACGCGCACGCCCCGGATCGCCTCGCGCGGTGTCTCGACCGCTTCGACCTCATGGCCGAGACGAATCAGGGCCTCGGCAATCCCGGCCGGCGTGGCCGAAAGCGGCGTATATTCCTTCAACCAGGACAATGGCAGTTTCATGGCTCAGGCCCCCATCCGGCGCAGAAAGCGCACATCGTTTTCAAAGAACAGGCGCAGATCGGGAATGCCGTGCTTGAGCATCACCAGCCGTTCCACCCCCAGGCCGAAGGCGAAACCGGAATAGGCATCCGTATCGATACCGACCGCCGCCAGTACGTTGGGGTGGATCATGCCGCTACCCAGCACCTCCAGCCAGCCGCTGTGCTTGCAGATGCGGCAACCCGAACCCGAACAGAACACGCAACCGATATCGACCTCGGCCGACGGCTCGGTAAACGGGAAATAATGCGGCCGCAGGCGGATCGGCACATCCTTCTCGAAATAGGTCGAAAGAAAATGCTGCAGCACACCCTTCAGCTCTGCCAGCGACATATCGCGATCGACCTTGAACACCTCGACCTGATGAAACATCGGCGAATGGGTGACATCGTAATCGCAGCGATAGACGCGCCCGGGTGCAACAATGGCCAGCGGCGGCTCTCCCTCCTCCAGACAGCGGCGCATGGCGCGGATCTGGACCGGCGAGGTATGCGTGCGCAACAACATCGGCTCGCCCTCCGCATTGCTCATGTCGCGGATAAAGAAGGTATCGTGCATCGCACGCGCCGGATGCTCGGGCGGAATATTCAGCGCATCGAAATTGTGAAACTCATCCTCGATCTCGGGCCCTTCGGCAATGGCAAAGCCCATCTGTGAAAAGATGGCCGTCATTTCCTGCAATCCCTTGTGCACCGGGTGCATCGCTCCGCGCGGGCGGCGACGGCCGGGTAGCGTCACGTCGACGCGCTCGGCCTCGATACGCAGGCGGGCCGCCTCGGCGGCGAGCTTCCCTTCCGCCTCCTGCAGCGCCCCGGCCAGGGCCTGCTTGACCGCGTTAACGCTCTGGCCGATCGCCGGCCTTTCTTCGGGCGGCAGCTTGCCAACGCCCTTGAGCACCTCGGTCAGCCGGCCCTTCTTGCCCAGATAACGGACGCGCAGTTCGCCCAGTTCATCCAGATCGGCCGCGGCGGCAAACGCCGCCAGCGCCTCGCCCTGCAAACCACCCAGTTGTTGCTTCAGCGCCTCGATGTCGCTCATGTTCCTTTCCCCTTCGGATCGCGGCATGCCGTCATGCCCTGTGCTTCAACAAAAAATGGCAGAGCCGTAAGCAGCTCTGCCATTCCATGATTCCATCAAACAACCGGCCGTGACCGGAGCCTGTTTCTATTTACTGGATCTGCGCGCGAGCTGTTTCTGCCAGCTTCGCAAAAGCATCCGCATCGCGCACGGCGATATCCGCCAGCACCTTGCGGTCCAGTTCAATGCCGGCCTGACTCAGACCATGCATGAAGCGGGAATAGCTCAGGCCGTTGGCGCGCGCAGCGGCATTGATGCGCACGATCCACAGGCTGCGGAAGTCGCGCTTCTTGACCTTGCGGTCGCGATAGGCGTACTGACGCGCCTTATCGACCGCTTGGGTCGCGATCCGGAAGCAGTTCTTGCGACGACCGCGGTATCCCTTGGCTGCCTTGATGACTTTTTTGTGGCGCGCGTGCGCCTGAACACCTGATTTTACGCGTGGCATCTTGTTTCTCCTAAAACCTTAATCGATCATCCGGCTCAGCGGCCCGGAACCAGGCGGTCGAGCGCCCGTGTATCGGCCGGAGCCACCAGCTCCGTGCCACGAAAGTTACGCTTACGCTTGGGCGACTTCTTGGTCAGAATATGGCTGGAAAATGCCTTGTTCCGCTTCCATTTACCGCTACCGGTCTTGGAGAAGCGCTTGGCCGCACCGCTGTTGGATTTCATTTTAGGCATAACCGTACCTTCCTTACCTGTTACTTTTTATGCGGCGCGATGATCATGATCATCTGTCGCCCTTCCATATTCGGCATCTTCTCAGGCTTGCCGTATTCGGCCAGCTGCTCTGCCACATGCCGGAGCTGTTCGGCCCCGCGATCCGTATGCGCCATTTCACGCCCCCGAAAGCGCAGGGACACCTTGACCTTGTTCCCCTGCTCGAGAAATTTGCGCGCCTGCTTCAGCTTTACTTCCAGATCATGGGCGTCGGTACTGGCGCGAACCTTCACTTCCTTGACCTGCATCACATGCTGGCGCTTCTTGGCCAGATTGGCCTTCTTGCTTTGTTCATACTTGTATTTGCCATAATCCATCATCCTGCAAACCGGCGGATTGCTCTTAGCCGCCATCAATACAAGATCCAGCCCCTTGGCCTCAGCCTTGGCCACCGCTTCCCTCAGCGGCAACACACCCAGCTGCGCCCCCTCATCGTCCACAACCCGGACCATATCGGCTGCAATATCCAGGTTGATTGGCAAATCTTTTTTAATACAAAGCCCCTTTCAGGCCCGCGCCGCCAACGGCCGGCCTCGTCTGTTTTCCTGCTCAGGCATAGCGAGCGCGCCTGTCGTGCATCTCGGCAATCCAGTCATCAACGCTGAAAGTGCCGATATTTTCACCACTTAGGTTGCGCACGCTGACCGTACCCTCATCCCGTTCCCGGTCGCCGGCAACAAGAATGAACGGCACCCTCGCCAGAGTGTGGGCGCGCACTTTATAGCCGACCTTTTCGTTTCGCAAGTCCGATTCTACACGAAAGCCCTCGGCAAGCATGCGATCGGTGATTTCACGCACGTAATCGGCCTGATCGTCGGTGATATTGCAGACCACCGCCTGCACCGGCGCCAGCCAGAACGGGAACTTGCCCTCGTGCTGCTCGATCAGGATACCAATGAAACGTTCCAGCGAACCCAGCACGGCCCGATGCAGCATCACCGGCGTCTTGCGAGAACCATCCTCAGCCACGTATTCGGCATCGAGCTTGCCCGGCATCGAGAAGTCCACCTGAATCGTGCCGCACTGCCAGACGCGGCCCAGACAGTCCTTCAGCGAAAACTCGATCTTCGGCCCATAGAACGCACCCTCGCCCGGATTCAGGCCGTATTCGATATCCTTGGATTTCAGCGCCTGATGCAATGCGGCCTCCGCCTTGTCCCACTGCTCGTCAGTGCCGACCCGGTTGTCCGGCCTGTCGGACAGAAAGATGATCACGTCCTCGAAACCGAAACGGCGATACACCTCGTAGGTCAGGTCGATAAAGTTACAGACCTCTTCCTGAATCTGGTCCTCGGTGCAGAAGATATGCGCATCATCCTGAACGAAATTGCGCAACCGCATCAGCCCGTGCAGCGTGCCCGACGGCTCGTTGCGATGACAGGAACCGAACTCGGCCAGCCTGAGCGGCAGGTCGCGATAGGAATGCAGATGCTGATTGAACACCTGAATATGACAGGGACAGTTCATCGGCTTGATCGCATAGTCGCGGTTTTCCGTCGCCGTCGTAAACATCTCCTTGCGGAATTTGTCCCAGTGGCCGGAGCGTTCCCACAGCCTGCGGTCCACAACCTGCGGCGTTCTGATCTCCTGGTAGCCGTGCTCGCGCATGACGCCGCGGATCTCCTGCTCCACGCTCTGCCAGATGCTCCAGCCCTTCGGATGCCAGAACACCATGCCCGGCGCCTCGTCCTGCAGGTGAAACAGATCCAGCGCCCTGGCCAGCTTGCGATGGTCGCGCTTCTCGGCCTCTTCCAGCCGGTGCAGATAGGCCTTCAGATCCTCCTTGCTGGCCCAGGCCGTGCCGTAGATGCGCTGCAGCTGTTCGTTGTCGGCATTACCTTCCCAGTAAGCGCCGGCCACCTTCATCAGCTTGAAGTGCCTGATCCTCGACGTGTTCGGCACATGCGGACCTCGGCACAGGTCGGCCCAATCGCCCTGTCGGTACAGGCTGACCGTTTCGCCGGCCGGGATACGGGCAATCAGTCTGGCCTTGTAGGTTTCGCCCAGCCCCTCGAAATAGCGGATTGCCTCGTCACGATCCCATTCCTCGCGCTTCACATCCAGCTTGCGCCTGGCGATCTCGCGCATTTTGGCCTCGATCTTCTCCAGATCCTCCGGCGTAAAGGCGCGCTCGAATGAAAAGTCGTAGTAGAAACCGTCCTCGATGACCGGACCAATCGTCACCTGCGACTTGGGAAACAGCTCCTGCACGGCCATGGCCATCAGATGCGAGGCGGAATGGCGGATGATTTCCAGTCCCTCGTCGGATTTCTCGGTAATCAGCTCCACCTCATCGCCACCGTGCAACACATGATATACATCGACCAGACGGCCGTTGACCCTGGCCGCAATCGTCGCGCGCGCCAGCCCCGGACCGATATCGGCGGCCAGATCGTAGGCGGTGGCTCCCTCGGCGAGCGTACGGCTTGAACCGTCGGGCAGTTGAATCTTCATGGCGATGAATCCTCCAGCTTGCAGGCGCTGCATCCTACCGCCAACATGCACATATAAAAGAGCATATAGGCGCATCAAAAAAGGCCGGACAACGTCCGGCCCTGCATAAGATGGTAGGCTCGGGCGGTTTCGAACCGCCGACCCCCACCATGTCAAGGTGGTGCTCTACCCCTGAGCTACGAGCCTGTATTGAAACGGGTATACCCCTCTTGCGAGAGGTCGCGAATCGTAGTGGCGGCACCCGGCACGGTCAAGCCGTTGTTCCTGCAGATGCAGACCGTTGCAGCCGCGTCCCTAGAAATCCAGTTCGTCCAGGCTTTTCTTCCGGTCCTTGCCCTGCATCAGGGCCATGGCCCTGATCTCTTCCATGCTCAGCACCTCGGAAATGCGGAACAGTGAATAATTATAGCCATAGTTTCCCAGTGGCATGATACGGCAGATATCGGCATCGCCGCTCATGCTGCCGATGGACACGGTCAGCGGCGAACGATGCTGTTCCCGGGTTCCCATCCAGACCCGCCAGCCATGCTTCGTTTTCTGCATCAGGGCGGGCCAGCATCGGTCGTGTACCAGCGCGCTCCGGATGTTGACGAAGTTCAGGCGCGCGGGACGCACATGCCGGGGAAGGAATTCAACGCCCATGCGCTGATATCCCTGAGCATTCACCTGCACCCAGCGCACCAGCCCGTAACGTGGCCAATCCTCCATGCCCCCGGGCCAGAAAAAACTGAGCACGGAGCGCACGGGAACATGCTCTCCGTTACTGACCGGGCATTGCAACATCACGCCATGATCGCTGATATTATACAGCGACCATGTTTCCCTTTTCTTTTCCTGCTGCCCCGGCGGCATCAGGTCATCCGGAAGCGCAATGCCAACCTGCATGCCGATACTCGCATGCTCCTTCGATACGGACCGGCGATCTTCGCGCCTGTCGATGCGCAGCCCCCTGACCAGCGTCTTGCAGGCCACCTTGGTTGCCCAGACATCCTGCTCCAGATGCAACACGCCGTTGGCGGCCGCATCCATTTCGATCGCCTTGACCTGCTGCAGATCATCCAGCGCCTGTCGGGCCAGCGCCGACACCGCCAGCACGATGCAGTCCTCTCTTGCCACGGCCGGCAGTGTGCTGACCCGCCGCGCTTTCAGGTGCGGACGGGCGACGGAGGCAATCAGAAACAGGCTTGCCTTTTTCCTTGGCATCTTTCTGCCGCAACGCACAAACACGCTGTCCACAAACATTGCATAATCGCGCAGGCGTGAAAACACGGCCTTTTTCTCCTCGTCGGTGCGGGAATGCATATCCATGCGGCGCAATAGCTCGTGTTCGGCCACATACTGCTTCAAACGCTGCACATCCTCGCGATACTGCCGGGGAGCTGCGCGGGCGACCGCCAGCCCCAGCTCGGCCATGTTCAGGCTTTGGCGAACCTCAATCGCATCCGGCGAATAATGCCGGTATGCATGCTCCATCAGCTGTCGGATCGCCAGATCCATGGCTGTTGATATCACCTTGATCATCTCGACATACAGTTCCGGATCGCGCTTGGCTTCGGAGCGGACATGCATGACACCAATCTTGTAGGCCCGCATGATCAGACCGGCCATGTCGCGCGACAAAACATCAAGATAACCCTCGATACGCTGCAGGGATCTCAGCCGGAAACGCAGCGGCACCCAGGGAAAGGAATTCAGGCTGGTCAGCCAGGCGCGCACCTGTCTGGATGCAGCTTCCCGCTCCTCGGGCTCGCAGGAAAAAGCCAGCGCATCCAGCTGCTTGACGATATCGACAAACTGCAGACGCAACATGTCGAGAATCGCATTGCCCTTTTCCTCGCCGGGCTCGGTACCCAGATGGATATCATACTCCAGCTCGAACGAGAGCGTCGTCATCTCGTCCTGTCGATCCGGAACATCTTCCTGTAGTTCGTCATCCATGATCCCCCCTGCCGAGCCCCTCAGTCCTTCCTGCGACCGGTGAATCAGCTTTCGCTAACCCTCACACAGCAGCGTATGCATCCGGTCATGCAGCGTCTGTCCGGTATCAAGCATCAGCGCCTCGTCCTCGGCCTCTACCATAATCCGAAGCTTCGGCTCAGTACCCGACATACGGACATTGATGCGCCCGCTCCCCTGCAAACGGGCCTCGGCCTCGGTCACCATCGTCTGAACCCGAACATCCGTCAGCACATCGCGCCGTTCCGGCAATACGATATTCCAGAGCTTCTGCGGAAACAGCGTCATCCCCGAAGCAAGCTCCGCCAGCGGCCGATCCTGATCCCGCATCGCCATCAGCAGCTGCAGCGCGGTCATCAGGCCATCGCCGGTCGTATTATGGTCCAGCAGAATCATATGCCCCGACTGCTCGCCGCCGATATTGCACCCCTTCTCCCGCATCATCTCCAGCACATAGCGATCACCGACCGCGGCGCGATACATTTTCAGTCCCAGCCGGTCCAGGTATCGCTCCAGCCCCATATTGCTCATCAGCGTCGTTACCACGCCGCCGCCGCTGAGCTGGCCATGGCGTAGCGCATGCTCGGCCAGAATGGCGATCACCCGGTCGCCATCGACAATACAGCCGTTGTCATCGCAGGCAATCAGCCGGTCCGCATCGCCGTCCAGCGCCAGGCCGATATCGGCCCCCGTGGCCACCACGCGGTCTGCCATGTCCTCCGGATGCGTCGAGCCGCATTCGAGATTGATATTATATCCATCTGGCTGATCGTGCATGGCTATCACCTCGCAGCCCAGCTCCCGAAGGATGCGGGGTGCGACATCGTAGGCCGCCCCGTTGGCGCAATCGACGACCACCTTCAATCCATCGAGCCTTATCCCTTTGGGAAGGGATGCCTTGAGAAATTCGATATAACGGCCCCTGGCATCGTCCACGCGCTGGGCCTTGCCGATCTCCAGAGCCGGCGGCAGCGGCGGCAAATCCTTCACCGCCGCTTCGATCTCCGCCTCGATCGCATCAGGAAGCTTGAACCCGTCCGCTCCGAAAAACTTGATGCCGTTGTCGCCGGCCGGATTATGCGACGCCGACAACATCACACCGGCGTCAGCTCGCAGACTACGGGTCAGATAGGCCACCGCCGGCGTCGGCACCGGTCCGACCAGCAGCACGTTCATTCCCTGGGCCGTAAGCCCCGAACACAGCGCCGACTCGATCATATAGCCGGAAAGGCGCGTATCCTTGCCGATCAGAATATGCGGCCGGTGCTTCAGGTGCCGGGTCAGCACATGGCCGGCCGCTCGACCCAGTGTCAGCGCGAACTCGGCCGTCATCGGATATTCATTCACCGTCCCGCGCACGCCGTCGGTGCCAAAAAACTCTCTCACTGCGAACCTCTCTGTTTGTTCTTGCCGGCATTGACCGGCGCCCGAATCAGCAGGCCCTGAACCAGCACTTCGATCCTGGCGTCCTCCAGACGAATCGCCTTGCCGGAAGGACTCTCAACCCCGACGCGAACCTTGAATGCCCCCGGTTTCAGTTCGGGCCGGATCGGCGTGGT
>JAJRVH010000208.1 GCA_021545625.1 Zetaproteobacteria bacterium | reverse complement strand
TTCTGGTTCATGGAGATGAACACCCGCCTGCAGGTCGAACACACGATCACCGAGGCCATCACCGGCATCGACATCGTCGCCCAGCAGATCGCCATCGCCGCCGGCCGGCCGCTGCCCTTCACCCAGGAGGATCTGCGCATCAACGGTTTTGCGATCGAATACCGGATCAATGCCGAGGATCCGAAGAACGACTTCCTGCCGACCCCCGGACGCATCACCCGCTATCATTCGCCGGGTGGCCTTGGCGTGCGCGTGGACGGCTGCGTTTATGCCGGCTACGAGCTCCCCCCCTATTACGACTCGATGTGCGCCAAGCTGACCGTTTCGGGCATGGACTGGCCAACCACGGTCATGCGCTCGCAGCGCGCGCTGGGCGAATACGACATTCGCGGCATGCGCACGACGCTGCCCTTCTATCGCCATATCGCGGCTTCGGAGGCCTTTCTGTCCGGCGAGTTCCATACCGGCTTTCTGGACCAGCATCCGGAACTGCTCGACTACAAGCCGTTCGAGGCACGCGAGGATATCGCTGCGGCCGTGGCCGTGGCCATTGCCGCCCATGCCGGACTGTGACGCGCCGGCGCATGCGAACTGAAAAAGGACTGATGCTATGACGACACCGAAAAAGAAACTGGCCATTACCGAACTTGCGCTGCGCGACGGCCACCAGTCGCTGCTGGCCACGCGCATGCGCCTGGACGACATGCTGCCGATCTGCGACAAGCTCGACGCTATCGGCTACTGGTCGATCGAGGCCTGGGGCGGCGCCACCTTCGATACCTGCCTGCGTTATCTGAAGGAAGGGCCCTGGGTGCGGCTGCGCGAGCTGAAAAAGGCGTTGCCGAACACGCCGATCCAGATGCTGCTGCGCGGCCAGAACCTGCTCGGCTACCGCCATTATGCCGACGACGTCGTGCAGAAGTTCGTCGACATGGCCGCCGCCAACGGCGTCGACGTGTTCCGCATCTTCGATGCGATGAACGACCTGCGCAACGTGCGTACCTCGGTCAATCAGGTCAAGGCCAACGGCAAGCATGCCGAAGGCGCGATCTGCTACACGGTCAGCCCGGTGCATACGCTTGAACACTTTGTCGATCTCGGCAAACAGTTCGAGGACATGGGCTGCGACACCATCGCCATCAAGGACATGGCCGGCCTGCTGACGCCGGCCGCCACGCGCGAGCTGGTCAGCGCACTCAAGCAGGCGGTATCGATTCCGCTGCATCTGCATTCGCATGCCACAGCCGGCGTGGCCGAGATGGTGCAGTGGGAAGCGGTGCATGCCGGCTGCGACATCATCGACACGGCCATCAGTCCGCTGGCCGGCGGCACCAGCCATCCGCCGACCGAGGCCATGGTCGCGGCCTTCGCCGGCGGCGACTACGACACCGGCCTGGATCTGGAAGCGCTGCAGGAGATTGCGGCCTATTTCCGCGAGGTACGCAAGAAGTATGCGCGCTTCGAATCCGACGCCACCGGTGTTGATACGCGCGTATTCGTCAACCAGATCCCGGGCGGCATGATCTCCAATCTGGCCAATCAGCTGCGCGACCAGGGCGCGCTGGACAAGATGGACGAGGTGCTCGACGAGATTCCGCGCGTGCGCAAGGACTTCGGCTATCCGCCGCTGGTCACGCCGACCAGCCAGATCGTCGGGACCCAGGCCGTGCTGAACGTGCTGTCCGGCAAGAAATACAAGGTCATCACCAATGAAACCAAGGCCTATCTGAAAGGCCTGTACGGCCGCCCGCTCGGCGAAGTCAACGAGGAAGTACGCAAGCTGGCGCTGGGCGACGAGGAGCCGACCGATGTACGCCCGGCCGACCTGCTCGAACCGGAGCTGGACGCGCTGACGCGCGAGATCGGCGACAAGGCCAAATCGGTCGAGGACGTGCTCTCCTATGCGATGTTCCCGACCGTGGCGCTGGAGTTCTTCGAGGAGCGCGAAAGCGGCGAATTCAGGCCCGAACCGCTGGAAGCGCCCGCTGATGCCGAAGCCGCAGCGCCGGTCGTGGCCCCGTCGCTGGCGCCGACCGAATTCAACATCACGATCCACGGCGAGGAATACCACATCAAGATCGAAGGCTCCGGCCACAAGAGCGACGATGTGCGGCCGTTCTACGTCAAGGTCGACAACGTCCTTGAAGAGGTCATGGTCGAAACGCTGACCGAGGTCGTGCCGACCGCCGACGGCAGCATCGATGCGAAGAAGGCGTCGAAGGGCTCCCGCCGGCCGAAGGCGACCAGCGATTCGGATGTCACCACGCCGATGCCGGGCCGCATCGTCTCGATCACCGTCGCCGTCGGCGACAGCGTCGAGGCAGGTCAGACCGTGCTGACCGTCGAGGCGATGAAGATGGAAAACCCGGTGCATGCACCGGTGGCCGGAACGATCAGGGCCATCCATGTACGCGAGGGAGACAACGTCAATCCGGACGAATGCCTGATGGAAATCGACTGACCCGCACGTTCCGGGCGCCCCGCCTGCGGCGGTTCGTCCGATTCCTGCACGCCAGCTCCGCACCGGCGGGGCTGGCGTTTTTCATGCATCTGCGATAAGCTGGCTCTGGCGAGGTGGTGGATGCAGCAGATGCACCATACATTGAAAAAGGATCTGACCCGGACCCTGCTGATATGGAGCGGCGCCTTCTTTATCGTCCTCGCCATCGTCTTCTCGCTTTCCTGCAACACGCTGCAGGGCTATATCCTCAAACTGATCGCCGACCACAGACTGGAATACCAGACAGCCGAATTCGCCAGGCATATCGACGAAAATGACCGGCGATCGATCCGGGAGGAAGGAGATGCGCTCGTTGAAGAGCCGCTGATCTCGGCCATGCTTCTGATCGATGCCAGCGGACGCCTGCTGTCCGCCTCCATCCACAGCGACGAGCGCCCGATCCTGCACCTGTCGCAGCCCGTCACGCCCGGCAATCTGCAATCGCTGGTCAGCGGCATCGATCATCTGCACCTGTTCACGCGCCCGGTTCCCGGCCACCGGGTGCCACTGGCCCTGATCATGGACGACCGGCCGGTCCGCACGACGATCTTTGTCACCGCGGCCTGGGCCGCGGCGCTGATGCTGATACTGGTACTGCTGTCGATCACCGCGTTGCACCGGGCGCTGGAACGCCGGCTGATCGTGCCGATCTACCGCGTCCGCCAGGCCGTCGAACGAGAAGACGTCTCGGACGATTCGGTGGTCAGGCTCGAGCGCGAACTGCCCGAGGAAGCCTCCGACATTCTCGACATCTATCAGCACCTGCGACATTCGCATGATGATCTGAAGGAACATATCATGGACATGATGCAGGTTCTGCCGGCCTGCTTCTGGTGGTCGACGGATGGCATCCGTTATTCGGGCATCTCCGGAAAATCGATGCAGATCCTGAACATACCGCCCGATTCCCTGCAACGGCAGGAACTCTGGAGCTGGGGGCCGGCCGAGGGACAGCGGCTGAGCAACAAGGCCCGGCTGCAGGATGCCATCCGCAAACAGCGCGAACATCTGGACTTCGCCTACCAGGGCCGCATCGGAAACGAGGTGCGCTGGTTCGGCGAAACCATCACCATATGCTACGACCGCAAGGGACGGCTGGACTGCGTGTACGGCATCATCAACGATATCAGCGTACGCAAACAGCAGCAGCAGATCATGGACGAGCAGATGCAGATGGCCGAACGCATGGATACGACGGCCACGCTGGTCGGGGGCATCGCCCATGAATTCAACAACGCGCTGGCCGGCATGCAGGGTAATCTGTATCTGATCCGTCAGCAGCTTACCGACGATCAGTCGCGCGAGCGTCTGGACCGGATCGAGACGCTGATCCGGCGCTCGGCCGGCATGATCGAGCAGATGCTGGTGTTCGCCCGCAAAAGCCAGATCAAACAGGTCCGCACAGACCTGAAACGTTTCATGCGCGATTTCGAGGCCATCATCCGTCCGACGCTGGATCATGACACCCGTCTTGAACTTCAGCTGCCCGCCACCGACGAGCAACTGGCCGTACATGCCGATCAGGCCAAGCTGCAGGAGGCGCTGACCCACCTGATCCATAATGCCGTACAGGCCACGCGGGAAACCCCGGCGCCAGCCATCCGCATGAGCCTCGAGCGTTTCGACGCGGACGAGGAATTCATTCAGAGCTATCCGCACGTCTCCTCGCGCAAGCTCGTACGGCTGCGCATCAGTGACAACGGCGAAGGCATCGGCGAGGATATACAGAAACATATCTTCGAGCCCTTCTTCACGACCCGCGAAGTCGGCCAGGGCACCGGACTCGGGTTGCCGATGGTCTACGGCTATGTACGCCGGCTGGGCGGCAGCATCCATGTGCACAGCGCGCCGGGCGAGGGCACCGACATCGACCTCTATCTGCCGCGTCAGGCCGACGAAATCCGCGCCGACGAACATTCGGGGGAAATCATTCACGGTCATGGAGAAACGATTCTGGTGATCGACGACGAGCCGGCCTTCCGCGAGGCCGCCTGCCAGGTGCTCGAAGGGCTCGGCTATCGTCCCCTTGCCGCCTGCGACGGCCAGGAAGGCCTGCGACGCTTCGAGGAGCACCGGCAGGATATCGCGCTGATCGTGCTGGACGTCGTCATGCCCGGCAAAAGCGGACCTCAGGTGGCCGAAAGCATCCGGGCCGTCGATGCGAAGCTGCCGATCCTCTTTTCAACCGCCTTCGATCTTACCGATTCGATCACGGGCATCATCGCCACGGAACATACCGATATGATCCACAAGCCCTTCCGGGTATCGGTACTCAGCCAGGCCATCCGGAGACTGCTCAGTCCGGCCGGCGAGGAGCACCCGGAACGCCCCTAATGCACGAGCTTCTTGTATATGAACCGATGCGGCCGGGTCGCGTCCTCGCCCAGACGCTTCTTCTTGTCGGCCTCATAATCGGCGAAATTGCCCTCGAACCATTCGACATGCCCCTCGCCCTCGAAAGCAAGGATATGGGTCGCAATGCGGTCGAGGAACCAGCGGTCATGCGAAATCACCACAGCGCAGCCGGCAAAATCGAGCAGCGCCTCTTCCAGAGCCCGCAGGGTTTCCACATCAAGATCGTTGGTCGGCTCGTCCAGCAGCAGCACATTGCCGCCGGCTTTCAGCATCTTGGCCAGATGCACGCGATTGCGTTCGCCGCCCGACAGGGCCTTGATCGGCTTCTGCTGATCCGCCCCCTTGAAATTGAAGCGGCCGCAATAGGCGCGGCTGGATACCTCGACCTTGCCCAGCCAGATCGAATCCGCGCCGCCTGAAATCTCTTCCCAGACCGTCTTGTCTCCATCCAGCGCATCGCGCGACTGATCGACGTAGG
>JAJRVH010000207.1 GCA_021545625.1 Zetaproteobacteria bacterium | reverse complement strand
CGGCGGGTCTGGCTGCCGGCGACCTGGCCGGCCATGCTGACCGGCCTGCTGCTCGGCATGGCCCGGGCGCTGTCGGAAACGGCGCCGATCCTGTTCGTCGCCACGGTATTCAGCGGCGTGCGCTGGCCCGATTCGCCGCTGCAACCAGTCACGACGCTGCAAACCCACATCTTCTATCTGGCCCAGGAGGGCGCCGACGCCCGGGTGGTCGGCGTCGCATGGGGCGCCGCCTGCCTGCTGATCGGGCTGGTGCTGCTGTGCAGCATGGTAGCCCTGCTGTTGCGGCGCCTGCAATATCGCAGGGGGATTACGACATGAAACACGATATTGACAGACAGGCGGCACGGGCGAGCGGGGCGGAGCATCGGCAGGGGCTTGAAATGGAAGGGCTGCGACTTGAGCTCGGCGGTCGCATGATCCTGAGCGATATCAGCATTGCGCTTCCAGGGCACGGCATCTGCTGCCTGATCGGCCCTTCCGGTGCCGGCAAAAGCTCACTGCTGCGCTGCATCAACCGCCTGTACGAAGGCTGGCGGGGCGACATCCGCCTGGCCGGCATATCGGTACGCGATCATGAAGCGGCAGCCATACGCCGCAATATCGGCCTGATCGGCCAGAAACCCGCCGTGTTCCCCTGCTCGATCCGGGACAATGTGACCTTCGGCCTGCCCCGCCGGCAGCGCAGGCGTATCGACGAACAGGCGCTGCGTCAGGCGCTGGAGCAGGCCGCATTGTGGGGCGAGGTCAGGAACAGGCTGCACGAACCGGCCGACCAACTGTCGCTCGGACAGCAGCAACGCCTGTGTCTGGCCAGGGCGCTGATTCTGAAGCCGTCCATGCTGCTGCTCGACGAGCCGACCTCGGCCCTCGACCCGCGTTCGCGCGATATCATCGAGCATTCGCTGAGCGCGCTGGCCGGCAGCATGCCACTGCTGTGGGTCACACACGATCTGGAACAGGTCCGGCGCATCGCCGGGCGGATCATGTTCGTCTGCGATGGCCGGCTGATTGAAGAGGGCGAGGCCCGGGCCTTTTTCAGCCGCCCGGCGCGCCTTGAATCGCGCGAATTCCTGCGCTGGAGCGTCTGCAACTGCCCCGAACCCTCATGACGGACAAGCTGCCGCCGACAATGCACACGCCGCGGCCATCGGATCCGGGGCATCGAGAATCGCGCCGATCACCGCCGCCGGCGCCCCCTGAAGCCGGCCGATATTGTTCACGCCGATGCCCCCCAGCGCCACCACCGGCAGGGCGGCATCGGCAGCCAGCCGGCGAAACCTCGTAACGCCCAGGTGCGGCGCGCCCGGGTGGCTGGCCGTTGGAAACACCGGCGACAGCAGGGCCCAGTCGGCCCCGTGTCGGGCTGCCAGGGCCAGTTCTTCGGCATGATGACAGGAAACCGAAACCGGCACCGGCTCCGGCAACCAGGCCCTGAGCCTCGCAATCGAAGCCATATCGACCGCGGCCAGATGCACGCCGTCGGCACCGACGGCGGTCGCGACATCGGCCTGCGTATGCACGATCAGCTGCGCCCCGTGCTCGCGCGTCACCGCGCGCAGCCTTGCAGCCAGCGCCAGCAGGCGGGATGACGGCATCTCCTTCTCCCGCAGCAGCAACGCCTCGACGCCGCCCCTGAGTGCGGCATCGATGGCCTCGAAAAAGGCCTCTCCCGCCAGACGGGAGCGATCGGTGATCAGGATCAGTCGCGGCGGGCAGTTCAGAATCGCTTGAGTACCCATGCAGGCGGGGAGATGCGCTTGTAGCCGCCCGGCAAGCGCCGCTCGAACTCGCCGTCGCCATTGCTGTCATACAGATAATAGGCAGGCAATCCTCCCTGCGGCTGCACCTTGATCATGAATACGCGACCGTGCGACGCATATTCGGTGATGGTTGCTCCGTCCTTGCGCTGATAGGAACGCACCTCGACCTCGTCGCCGGCCTGCGGCGTCTTGAATTCCTGTTGCAGATCCGGCGCCTTCTCGATGACGGGATCGGCCGCATGGCGTTCCTGCTGCAGCGTGGCCGGCGTATCCGGAGGCGGCGGAATATCATCGGCATGCGCCAGCGACGCAGCGGCAAGCGATACGAACAGACATGAAAGGGGAATCGTGAAAGAAATCGGCTTCATGCAGCCAGTATAGCCCAAGCCGGGGACAGGAACAGCGGATATTTCACGTTCGGACCGCCTGCCTGCGCAGCAGCACCAGACAGGCCCCGCCGCCACTGCCGGGCTGCGGAACCACGGCCAGCACGCTGGCCGCATACGGCCCTTCCCGAAGCCAGTGATAGGTGGCCTGCTTGAGCACCGGCCGCCCCTGCGAATGCAGGCCCCGCCCGTGAATGATGCAAACCACGCGCCAGCCCGAAGCCAGCGCCTGCCCGAAACCTTCCTCCAGCATGGCCAGCGCTTCGTCGCGGGTGACGCCGTGCAGGTCGAAGCTGCGGGCCACCGGCGGCTGGCCGGCGGCCAGGCGCTTCAGGCGTTCACGGGAAACGCCGTTGGCCAGCAGTATCCACGGCTCGTCCGCCGAGGGCGGTCGGATATCGGCCGCGACCGTCGCCTGCCGCGCAACGGCCGGCGCCGATACAGGCCGCCGCGCAGGCCCTGGCCGCTTCTTCCCGACTACGGCGCGCTCCGGCATGCGCAGGCGCTGAACCTTGCCCATGGCCTCGGCGAACAGCGCCTCTTCGTCGCTGCCGGATGCCATAAATCTAGAACTCCGGCCGTTCCGGCCGCGACATCAGCGCCGCCACCGCATCGGCCACAGCCAGCCTGCCGGTCAGCACCTGCTGCACGGCCTGCATCAGCGGCACCTCGATCCCGAGCCTGACCGCCAGCCGATCCACGGCCTCGGCGGTACGGATGCCCTCGACCACCTGACCGATCTCGCGGCAGGCCTCCCCGATACCCTGTCCGCGGGCGATGGCCATGCCGAAGCGGCGGTTGCGGGACAGCGACCCGGTACAGGTAAGCACCAGATCACCAAGACCGGAAAGCCCCATCGACGTTTCGGCCCGACCGCCACAGGCCACACTGAGGCGCGCCACCTCGGCAAGCCCCCGGGTCACGACGGCCGCCACCGAATTGTGTCCGAGCTCCAGCCCGTCGGCGATACCGGCCGCAATGGCGACGACATTCTTCAGGGCGCCGCCCATCGCCACGCCGACCATGTCGTCGCTCAGGTAAACCCTGAAATTGGTATCGTCGAAAAAGGCCGCGGCCCGGGCCGCCTGCTCCAGTCCGCCGGCCGCCATCGTGATCGCCGTCGGCTGGCCGCGCGCCACCTCGATCGCAAATGACGGGCCGGACAGGATCGCGATCCGCTGCGGCTCGATATGGCCGGCCAGCATCTCGTCCGTACGGATCAGACGCTCCGGATGCAGGCCCTTGCAGGCGGCGATCACCGGATAGTTGCCGCCCAGTTTCGGCAACATGGCTTCCGCCGCAGTCGATGGCAGCGCGATCACGCAGGCGCCGACGTCAGCCAGCGCCGCATCGACATCGGCCTGCACATGCAGGCTGTCGGGAAAACGGATGCCGGGCAGGTAGCGGCCGTTCTCGCGCGCGTCCTCCATGGCCGCGGCCTTTTCTGCATCGCGGGCCAGCAGCCGCACCTCGCGGCCGCCTCGCGCCAGCACCATGGCCAGCGCCGTGCCCCACGAGCCGGCCCCCAGAACGGCAACGGGTTCTCTGTGTGCGGATTCCATCAACGACCGAACCTCCTGATGATCGGAAAAAGCAGTATGAGCAATCCGGCCAGCAAAGGCCAGTCTCCCCAGCGCACATACCGTGTCGCATACCCGGCGGGCCGGAACGGGGCCTGCAATGCCGATGTCGTCCACCACGGCAGCGACGCGGCAACTCGGCCGTCCGGCGCGATCACGGCCGTGACGCCGGTATTGGCCGCGCGCAACACATAGCGCCCGGTCTCCACCGCCCGCATGCGGGCGGCCTGAAAATGCTGCCATGCCGCCGGGGAATGCCCGTACCAGGCATCGTTGGTCACGTTGACCAGCACCTGCGCCCCGGCCCGAACCCGGGCGCGCGCCAGTTCGGGAAACAGCGATTCGTAACAGATCAGGCTGCCATAGCCCACGCCGTCGACCCGTAACAGGCCGGGGCCGGCAGCGGGCCTGAAGCTGGCGATCTCCGGCACCAGCGTATGCAGAAACGGCAGCCACGACGGCACATATTCCCCGAACGGCACCAGATGCTGCTTGCCGGCGAAATCCATATCGTCATGTCCCGGCAATACCGAAAACAGGCCGTTCCGGGCCGTGCCGTCGGACAGATCCTTCAGGCCACCGAACAGCAGCGGCGTACGCCAGCCCTGCACCTGTCGCAACAGCCAGCGATTCCACGACGGCGAGCGGGACAGGAAAAACGGCACCGCCGCCTCGGGCCAGACGATCAGATCGGCCCGCACGCCGGCCGACAGCCGCGCATAACGCTGCATGGTTTCATTGAGGAAGGTCGCATCCCATTTACGGTCCTGCGGAATATTGCCCTGGATCAGCGCCGCCGTTTTCGGCTCGCCATCCGGCAGCGTCAGCGGCGGCGAAACGAAAAACAGCAGGCCGCAGAAGGCCAGCCCGGCCAGGCCATGACGACGACTTCCGGCGTGCAGGGCCTGCACGGTCGCCGCCGCAGCCAGGGCCGGCAACAGCGCCGCTCCGTAAACGCCGAACCACGCCACCCAGCCAAGAGCCGGGGTATCGAGCAGCAGATTGCCGAGCGCGGTCCACGGCAATCCCGTGAACAGATGTCCCCGCAGCCATTCCTCGCCAACGGCGGCCACCGCGAAACCGGCCATCAGCCACGGGGCACGGCCCGTCAGCCGGACGGCCAGCCAGACCCACAGGGCCGGCAGCAAAGCCATCACCGCGCCGACCAGCAACACGCAGAAGCCGGCCAGCAGCCACGGTAAATGGCCATAGAGATGCAGGGTCGGCGCCAGCCACCAGGCGCCGAAGCCGAACCAGCCGAAACCGAACAGGAAGCCGAACCTGGCCGCGATGCCGGCATCGCGGTCGCGGATCAGTGCGAACAGAATGGCCAGCGCCACCGGCGCCAGCCATGCCCGGTCGTAGGGAGAGAACGCGAACGGCATCGCGCCGCCGGCCAGCAGGGCCAGAACATGATGCGGCCAGGGCGGTCGCCTCGTATCGATAAAACCGATAAACATCAGCCTTCCGCTTTCAGGAGCCTAGCGACCGCTCACGGGCACCTGGATGCGCACGCGGGAAATGCGCCGCGGATCCGCCTGCTGGATATGCACCTTGCAGCCATCAATCCTGACCGATTCGCCGGTG
>JAJRVH010000206.1 GCA_021545625.1 Zetaproteobacteria bacterium | reverse complement strand
CGCAGCTGGTGAACAAGATTCTCAATTTTATCGTTGCGCTGGACGGCAAGGATGCGTTCGGGCGCGAGATGCATCACGCCATTGTACAGGCGCCGCGCTCGCTGCCGCGTCTGATCGCGTTGCCGGAAGACGTGGCCGGCGTGCCGCATGGTTTCGTGTTTCTGTCGTCGATCATCCATGCCTATGTCGGCGAACTGTTTCCCGGCATGCAGATCCGGGCCTGTCACCAGTTCCGCGTGACGCGCAACAGCGAGCTGTATCTGCACGAGGAGGAAACCGAGGATCTGAAGAAGGCCGTGGCCGGCGAGCTGCTGGAGCGTCGCTACGGCGAGGCAGTGCGGCTGGAGGTATCGACCAAGTGCCCGGAGGATCTTTCCGCGTTTTTGCTGCATCAGTTCAACCTCAATCAGTCCGATCTGTACCGGGTGGACGGGCTGGTGAACCTGTACCGGCTGGCCTCGATCTCCGACGAGGTGGACCGGCCCGATCTGAAGTTCGAGCCGTTTGTACCGGGCCTGCCGGCCGGCCTGCGCACCGATGCCGAGGACGAGCCCGGTGCGCTGTTCGACGTGATCCGGCGCGGCGATGTGCTGCTGCATCATCCGTTCCAGAGCTTTGCGCCGGTCATGGACCTGCTGCATCAGGCCGCCAATGACCCGGACGTGCTGGCCATCAAGCAGACCCTGTACCGGGTCGTGCCCGATTCGCCGATTGTCGATGCGCTGGCCAGGGCGGCACGCAACGGCAAGGAGGTCGTGGCCGTGATCGAGTTGCGGGCCCGTTTCAACGAGGAGGAGAATATCGGCCTGGCGGACCGGCTGCATGCCGCCGGCGTGCAGGTGGTGTTCGGCGTCGTCGGCTACAAGACGCATGGCAAGATGATGCTGATCGTGCGTCGGGAAGGGCGACGGATGCGCCGCTACGTGCATCTGGGAACCGGCAACTATCATAGCATTACGACTCGCTATTATACCGATTTCGGCCTTCTGTCCTGCGATCCGCGGCTGGCCGAGGATGTGCACAAGGTGTTCCAGCAGCTGACCGGCATGGGGCGGGCCCAGCGCATGAAGGCGATTCTTCAGGCGCCGTTCACGCTGCACAAGGGCATGATCGAGCGCATCGAGCGCGAGGCGGAACATGTGCGCAATGGCGGGCAGGGGCGGATCATTGCCAAGATGAACGGCCTGGAGGAACCGGAGCTGATTCGCTCACTGTACCGGGCCTCGCAGGCGGGTGTGAAGATCGACCTGATCGTGCGCGGCATCTGTTGCCTGCGCCCCGGTATCGAGGGGGTGTCGGAGAATATCCGGGTGCGTTCGGTGCTCGGTCGTTTTCTGGAGCATCATCGCATCTATTATTTCGCCAATAACGGCGATGAGGAGCTGTTCTGCGCCAGTGCGGACTGGATGAACCGCAATCTTCTGCGACGTGTGGAAACCTGTTTCCCGATCCTCGACGAGGCATTGAAGGAACGCGTGATGAAGGAAGGGTTGCGCCTGTATCTGGCCGACAATACCGGTACATGGACATTGCGCCGGGATGGTTCCTATGGGCGTGTGCGTTCGTCGGCCAGGCCGCGCAATGCACAGGCCGAGTTGATGGCGCTATTGGGTGACAGGGCGGATTGAGGAGCGGGCGCTACCGTGCCGCCATCGGAGCGCCCGGCCTGTGGCTGTCTTCCGGGGCTGGCGGAAACCTGTACAGGGAGGGCTTCTGGAGGGCGCGGGTTAGGTCTGAAGGTCGATATGCAGGCGATGCCCGAAGGCCTGTTCCAGATAACCGGCAAGCTGCAGGGCCGCCCAGCGTTCGAGCAGCAGATCTCCCTTGCCGTCGAGCTGCAGCGCGATCAGACCGTCGTCGATGCGGACGCCAACATGCCGGACCCTGTCCCTGCGGTCCTTGTTCAGTGCGATCGCCAGGCGCAGCAGGGCGCTGAGCTGCCAGACCTTTTGCCGGTCTTCCGGGGCAAGTGCGGCAAATCCTTCGTGTTCCCTGCACGGCCAGGCCTTGCGCTGATAACGGACGCTTTGCGTCAGTATCGCCTTTTCCCGGGCGGAAAGGCCGAGCAGGGGAGCGGCCGAAATCAGATAGGCGGCGTGGCGATGGTGGCCGCCGACGCGGACATACATGCCGATCTCGTGGACGCGGGCCGCGATTTCGAGCAGTAGCCGGTCCCGGTTGTCCATATTGTGCAGCCTGCCGCGGGTCTGGTCGAACAGGCTCAGGGCCAGTCTGGCGACCTCCTTGGCGTAATGCTGATCGACATGGTATTTCTTTTTCAGGCTCCTGGCCCAGGCCAGCAGGTTGCGCCGCCGTGAGTGCAGGGTTTTATCCTCCGAGTCGACCATGTCGAGCAGAATGCCGTCGAGCAGGCTGGCGTCGGGGATATGCAGCCGCCTGGCTCGCGCCAGGCCCATGATTTCATAAATGACCATGGTCGCCGGCAGAATCACGTCGGCGCGGTCCGGCCTCAGGCCGAGTTCGCGCACGCGTTGTTCGAAGTTCAGCGGCGAAATGCGGCGGATCAGCTTGCCCAGCTGTTTGAAGGAGATGCTGTCCGGCGATGCGGTTCCCAGAAGACGGTGTGCCAGTTCCCCGATCGCGCCGGCATTGCCGCCGGTGCCGACGCAGAAATCCACCTTTCTCCAGCCGATCAGTTCGCGCAGCTTTTTGCGTGCCCCTTCCAGATATTCCTCGAGCAGGCGATTGAAGTCGTCGCCTTCGCCGAGCATTTCGAGCAGTCGCACGGTGCCGATCTTGAAGCTCTGGGCCGCGATGATTTCCCCGTCGTCGCACAGCGTAACCTCGACGCTGCCGCCGCCGATATCGATCAGCAGCGTGAAATGATCGCTCAGATCGACTCGGTGGGCGATGGAATAGTGCACGAGGCGCGCCTCCTCCTCGCCGCTGATGATATCCAGCCGGATGCCGGTTTCGGAGGCGATGCGCCCGACAAGTTCGCGACCGTTGCTGGCATCCCGCATCGCGCTGGTGGCCGCGCCGCGCAGGGGGCCGACGTGATGCTGGTCAAGGATGCGTCGGAAGTGGACAAAGGCTTGCACGGCCTCATCCATCGTTGCCTTGCTCAGGGTGCCGGTGGTGAATGCATCATGCCCGAGACGCACAGCTTCGCGGTGGCGCAGGATGATTTCCGGCAACCCGTCATCGCCGCGTGCGGCGATGCCCAGACGCATGGCGTTGGAACCCACGTCGATGGCGCCGATCAGCGCACCGTCGCGGGCGACCGAATGATCGTCAGTCTTCGTCGAGTTCCCCACTCAGAATGGCTGCCGCGGTTTTGTGATCCACATGGCGCACATCATGCCCCTTGACCATGTAAATGACCATTTCGGCGATATTCACGGCATGATCGCCGATGCGTTCGAGATTCTTGCCGATCGTCGAGGCCAGCAGTCCGGCCGTGATCTGGCGCGGATCCTCAAGCATATAGGTCAGGTTTTCGCGCTGCATGGCCTTGTAGAGTTTGTTGACTTTCTTGTCACGCTCGATGCATTTCAGCGCGGCATCCAGATCGCTGCGGGCAAAGGCATCCAGCGCATCCTTGACCTGCCGGATCACGAGATCGGCCAGAGTTTCGATGGTCGAGGTGTGGGTGAGGGGATTTTCCTCGCTTTGCAGCACGGCCTCGGCAATACCCTCGGCCAGATCGCCGCTGCGTTCGAGGTCGGTGACGATCTTGATCGTGGCGATGATCAGGCGCAGGTCGCCGGCAGCCGGCTGGCGCAGGGCCAGCATGGATCGGGTCATTTCGTCGATCTCGACCTCCAGCGCATTGATGGCGCGGTCGCGGTCGATCACCTTTTGCGCCTTGCTGGTATCCACCTGCAATACCGACTTCATCGAGCGGCGCACGGCCTTCTCGACCAGGCCGCCCATGGCCAGGATCTTTTCCTTGAGGCTGGTCAGTTCGTCTTCGAAACGCTTGAGTGTATGTTCTGGCATCATCTGCTCCTGGGTATCAGCCGAAACGACCGGTGATATAGTCTTCCGTTCTCTGGTTGCTCGGGGCGGTGAAGATCTGCGATGTCTCGCCGTATTCGATCAGGTCTCCGAGATAGAAATAGGCGGTGTAATCGGAGGCGCGCGCCGCCTGCTGCATGTTATGCGTGACGATGACAATCGTGTATTCCTGCTTCAGCTCGTCCATCAGTTCCTCGATCTTGGCCGTGGCGATCGGGTCCAGCGCCGAGCATGGCTCGTCCATCAGGATCACGTCCGGCTGCACGGCGATCGTGCGGGCGATGCACAGGCGCTGCTGCTGGCCGCCGGACAGGGCCGTGCCCGGCTGTTGCAGCTTGTCCTTGACTTCGTCCCAGATACTGGCCTTTCTCAGCGCCGTTTCGACCAGTTCGTCCATATCCGGGCCGTCCTGCACCATGCCGTGAATACGCGGGGCGTAGGCGATGTTTTCGTAGATGCTCTTCGGAAACGGGTTCGGCTTCTGGAACACCATGCCGATATGGGTGCGCAGCTGTACGACATCGACATCGGGGGCATAGATGTCGTTACCCTCGAGCAGGACATCGCCTTCGACACGGCAGCCGGCGATGCGGTCGTTCATGCGGTTCAGGCAGCGCAGAAAGGTCGATTTCCCGCAACCGGACGGGCCGATGAAGGCCGTGACCTTGCCGGCCAGAATGTCCAGGTCGATGCCATGCAGGGCCTCGAAATCGCCATACCACAACTTGAGCCCGCGGATGGTCAGTTTGTTCTTCATATCAGTTGCCATGCTTTCCTCACCATGTCTGTTCCGAGCGGTTGCGCAGGCGGATGGCCAGCGCGTTCAGGCTCAGCAGCACCGCCAGCAGCACCATGATGCCCGCCGCCGTGCGCTCTTCGAATGCCCGGATTGATTCCCCCGACCAGGTATAGACCTGGGCCGGCAGTACGGTCGTGGCCGCCAGAATCGAATGCGGCGCTTCCGGGATATAGGCCATCATGCCGACGATCAGCAGCGGGGCTGTTTCGCCCATGGCCTGCGCCAGGCCGATGATCGAGCCGGTCAGGATGCCGGGCATGGCCAGCGGCAGCACATGATGCCAGACGGTCTGCAGGCTGGATGCTCCGAGACCGTAGGCCGCCTCGCGGATCGACTCGGGCACCGCGCGCAGGGCCGCGCGTGTGGCGATAATGATGATCGGCAGGGTCATCAGCGCCAGCGTCAGGCCGCCGGCCAGTGCCGAGGAGCGCGGTACACCCATGAAATTGATGAAGATCGCCAGCCCCAGCAGGCCATAGAGGATCGATGGAATGGCGGCAAGATTGTTGATGTTGACCTCGATCAGCTGGGTGAAGCGATTGTCGGGCGCGAACTCCTCCAGATAGATGGCCGTCATCACGCCGACGGGGACGGCGAACAGCATGGTCAGCAACAGCACCAGTACCGAGCCGACGGCCGAGGCCAGAATGCCGGCGTTTTCCGGCAGCTTGGAATCGCCGTTGCTGAAGAAGCCGCTGTTGAAAGCCAGCCGGACTTTTCCTTCTTCCTGCAGCTGTCTGACCAGTTTCTGGTATTTCTTCTTCAGCTTGTGGCCTTCATGGCCCTTCAGGAACTGGTCGACGCGGTAATCGGCCAGTACCCATTGCTCAGCCGTGGTGCCGATCATGTCCGGATGTTCCTCGAGTTGCATCGGTATGGTGCGCAGCCACGAACGGCTGATCAGCTTTCTGTATCTTTTGTCCACGGCACGGTTGTAGTTGCTTTTGACCGACTCCGAATAGCTTACCTGTACAAGAATCTCGGCTTGCTGGAAGGCGGGCAGCCCCTTGCTGATGATATCGACGAAAAAGAAAACCAGAAACAGCATGGCAAGACCGAGCGCGGTCAGACCGTACCATTTGAAGCGCATGTCGGCGCGCGCGCGCCGACGTTTGCGCTTGTCGGCCCGAAGGTCGGCGCGCAGGGCATTGCTTTTCGATGCGTCGCTCATCTTATTCGTACCTCTGTTTGAACTTGCGCACCACGACGGTGGAGACGATATTCAGAATCAGCGTGATAATCAGCAATACCAGCCCCAGCGCAAAGGCGGCCAGCGTAAAGGCCGAATCGAATTCCTGGTCGCCGGTCAGGGCTTCGACGATTTTCACGGTCACCGTGGTCATGCCTTCCAGCGGATTCATCGTCAGGTTTGGACGCAGGCCGGCGGCCATGACCACGATCATCGTTTCGCCGATGGCGCGCGATATGGCCAGCAGAAATGCCGATACGATGCCCGGCATGGCCGCCGGAAGCACGATATGGCGGATGGTTTCGGCCTTGGTCGTGCCGAGCGCCAGCGAGCCGTCGCGAAGGGATTGCGGCACGGCCTTGATCACATCATCGGACAGCGAGGATACGAAGGGGATGATCATCACGCCCATGATCAGGCCGGGTGCCAGCGCATTGGTATAGGCCGCTTCCAGGCCGAAAGCATGCGCGATCTGTACGATCAGCGGACTGATTGTGATGGCGGCGAAGAAGCCGTACACGACGGTCGGAATGCCGGCCAGGATCTCCAGCATCGGCTTGAGCTTGTTACGGGCCGAGTGGCTGGCATATTCGGACATGTAGATGGCGGCGAACAGGCCGACCGGTACGGCTACGGCCATGGCAATGGCCGTGATCATGAATGTGCCCGCGAAGATCGGCACCGAGCCGAACAGCGGCGGCGCAACCCCTTCGGTATCGCGTCCGGCGCCGATCAGGAAGGCGGTGTCCGGCTGCCATTTGGTGCCGGTGATGAAATCCCAGAATGAAATCACCTGGAAGAAACGCACCGATTCGAAGATGACCGACAGCACGATGCCGATTGTTGTCAGTACCGAGATCGTCGCGGCGATGAACAGCATGCCGCGCATGACCTTCTCGACCGCCTGGCGGGCGCGGAACCCGGCGTGGATATGCCGCAGGGCCAGCCACAGGCCGGCGGAGCCCAGCGCGAAGGCGGTGGCCAGCAGCATTGGCCCCGGCACGTCGACGATATGGAGCAGGTGCAGCAGGCTGAACAGCACGGCCGAGCCGATGGCAGGCACGGCCAGCCAGACAACCGCATACCAGCCGTGGAAGCTGGGTAGCGAGTGCAGGCGTTTGCCAGCCGCGGCTTCGCCGAGGGCCTTGCCGCGCGCCAGCCAGAAGGCCATCGCGGCCAGCGGAATCAGACCGCCGAAAAACCACAGGAATACGGTGGAGGCGGTCATGGATTCATCCGGCCTGTCTGAATGGTGGTGAACAAGGTGACGCCCTCCATGGTGCAATGCTATCGGCTGGGCCCCGAATGATAAAGAAGAGTGGGCAAGCCGTTCGATGTCGGCGCATATTGAAATGGCGACAGGGCCATTTCAATATGCGCCGGGCGGAAAAAAGCCGGCCGGAGAGAACCCCGGCCGGCCGTGTTTCTTGCAGTTGTTTACTTCTTCTTGAAGTCGTCAGCAGTCAGATTGGTCAGATGAGCCAGCTGGGCGCGATAGTGATCGCGCATGGACTTCGGCAGCGGGATCAGGCCGATTTCGGCGCAGGCGCCATCATCGCCGATCATCTGCTCGGAGGTGAACAGCCTGGCGTATTCCATCATGCCCGGCACCTTGCCGATGTGGGACTTCTTGATGTAGAAGTACAGCGAGCGCGACAGCTTGTAGGAGCCGTCCTGCACGGTCTCCGGCGACGGGGCGATACCCTCGACGGTGGCGGCTGCGATGCTGTCGGAGTTTTCTTCCAGATAGCTGTAGCCGAAGATGCCCAGCGCCTGGCTGTCCTTGGCCAGCTTCTTGACGATCAGGTTGTCGTTTTCGCCGCTCGGAACGTATACGCCGTCCTGACGGATCTCGTGATACTTCTTGTACTTCTTGTTCTTCTTGGGATCCGCCTTGTACAGGTTGGTGTAGACGCTCATGTGCTTGGTGTTGTGCTTGAGGATCATGTCCTCGAACGCATCACGCGTGCCGGAAGAGGTCGGCGGGCCGTAGAAGGTGATCTTGCGGTGCGGCAGCTTCGGATTGATCTCGTCCCAGTAGTGATACGGATTCTTGATCAGGCCGTCGCCGGCCTTGTTCGGCACTTCGGCCGCCACGGCCAGCATGATCTCCTTGCGGGTCAGGTTCAGCGGCTTGGCATGCCTGCTCTGGGCGAGGGCGATGCCGTCATAGCCGACGACGATCTCGGTGATTTCCCTGACGCCATTCTTCTGGCACTTCTTGAATTCCTTGGCCTTCATCCGGCGCGAGGCGTTGGTGAAGTCCGGGGTATCCATGCCGGTACCGGCGCAGAACAGCTTCATGCCGCCGCCGGAACCGGTGGATTCGACCACCGGGGTCTTGAATTTGGTCGTTGCGCCCAGTTCTTCAGCGACATAGCTGGAGAAAGGGTAAACGGTGGATGAGCCGACGATGTGGATCTGATCGCGGGCCTGGGCTGCGTTGGCGGCAATCAGCATGGCGGCTGCTGCAAAAATCATTTTTTTCATGCGTGTCTCCTTTTTTTAGTTTGTTGGGACAGGGAAGAAAAGGCCGGGGCAAGCCCCGGCCGATTCAGATGTTAGAACTTGACCTGAGAAAACAGGCCGATCTTGGTATTCTTAGCGAAGTTGGCGATGTTGCCGCCGACGTTCTTGGTTTTGCTGTAGTCGTATGCCAGCGAAAAGTTCACGTTTTTGCGCGCCTGCCAGTCCAGGCCCAGCAGGTAGCGCGTGGTTTTCGGGTCGATGGCCTGGCCATCCTTCTTGACATTAAGGGATTCATAGCGACCGAAGGCACCGAAATCGTTACCGAAATTCGCCCAGGCCCAGATGTTGTAGCCGGTGTTCTTGGTGGTAATGACGGCAGCCTTGTCGTCGGCCTTCTCGTTGATGTAGGCACCGCCGAAGCGCCAGTCATGCGTGCCATAGGTGGCCATGACCTGATACAGGGTGTGCTTGGTTCCGGGGGTATTGGTCTGGTTGACAGCATCCAAGGCCTTGCTGCCCTTATAGCCGTCACGGAACTGGATATCGAGGGTCAGGCCGTCAAGCGGCTTGAAGCCGATGCGTGCGTTCAGGTCGATGCTGTTGGTTTTTTTGATGTTACCGTAGCCTGCACCGTTGATCTCGGTGATATGATAATCGACCATGCCGTCAGCCAGCTTGCCCTTGACGCCAATGCCGGCGTCAGCCGAGGAATCGAGCTTGTAGGTGTCGACGAAAACCTTGGAGACATAACGGTGCTTCCACAGATGCTCTTCATGTCCGATCCACGGCGTGCCGATTACGCCTGCCTGCAGCACGAATGCGGGTGAAAATTTTCCCTGCAGATAGGCCTTCTTGATATAGACGACGGAGTTTTTTTTCAGACCGCTTTCGATGGAGACGTCGGTCGTCAGACCCATGCTCCAGGTGTCGTCAAAGTCGTAACCGACAGAGAAGTAGGCGCGGTCCAGCGCAAAGCCGGCCGTTTTTCCGGTGGTCCCTGTCTGGTCGTCGGATTTTGTGACTGTGCCGTTGACATAAAATTTGGCGCCGATTTTCAGCTTGCTTTCGCCGTCGTTGGCCACGGTCACGCCGCCGGCAAAGGCCGGTGCTGTGAAGGCGAACATGGCAACAGCAGCAATGGTTTTCAGAATTGCTTTCATTGAATGTTTTCTCCTGTTTGATTTTTTGAAAATCTTGTCCCTGTTTGAGGATGGGCCGCACATTAGCCTTGCACTGTGACATCCGTGTGACACGCATGAGCAGCAGCCATTCTGTCATATCCATGTCACAGAAGCCTGTATGATCCTCCCCAGCGAAAGGAAGGATAAAAAACGACATCTGAAAATCAATGTGGAAAAATCAGGGAGAGTGATTCAAATGAACAGGAGAGAAAACCTGCTGCACGCCTTTGAGGCGTCGATCGTTTCGGACCCGTTGTACAGTCGCTTCCGCAGCCTTCCCGTATGCCAGGAGCTGGCCGAACGGGAGAGCATGCTGCTGTACTCCTGCTTCGATATGCGCAGCTGTGCTGCGGGCGAGGTGATCTATCGGGCCCATACCGAGTCGGACAATACGATGTACCTTATATTACATGGCCGGGTGGCCGTCAGCAGCCCGAACCAGGACACCTATACGCATCTGAAGGCTGGCGATGTGTTCGGGCTGTTTTCGTTTCTGGACTCCGAACGCCTGCATTCGGCCACGGTCAGCGCCGAGGCTGATCTGACGCTGCTGAGCATCAATCGTTCCTATTTTAATGTGATTACTCTGGAAGACCCGACGCTGGGCAACCAGATGCTGCGTTTCATGTTTCGGTTGCTGACGCGTATGGCTCTGAAGCTGGAAAGCGAGTATGCGGCCATGCACGAGTTTGCGCTGGCGCGGCGCAACTGAGTGGGGAAGACATGCTTGAGGTCCCTGGGACGATCTACCAGTATCATGCGCTGATGAATGAAGAGAGTGCCGAAAATAGCGCGGACATCCTGATCATCGAGGATGAGGAGCCGATTGCGCGCCTGATGGCCTTGCATTTGCGGGCAGCTGGTTTTTCGACCCGTTGCTGCAGCGATGGCGATACGGCGCTGGCTGCGTTGCGGGATGGCTCGTGGCGGCTGGTGGTGCTGGATCGGATGATACCGGGCACGGGCGGCATGCAGGTGTTGCGCTGGCTGAAGAAATCGCCGTCCTGTATGCATTTGCCGGTGTTGATGGTGACCGCGCTCGGCATGCCGGGCGAAAGGGTGCAGGGGTTGAACGAAGGAGCGGACGATTATCTTCCCAAGCCCTTCGAACCCGAAGAATTGGTGGCGCGCACGCGGGCACTGCTGCGGCGTACCCGGGTGCAGGAAGGGGGGAGCGCGGTCACGCCGACGCTCAGGCTTGATCCGGAGGTGCCGGTGATTTACGACGGCGACCGCAGGGTCGAGGTGCGGCCGCTGGAGTATCGCTTGCTGCAGGTGTTGATGGACAAGCCTGGCAAGACCCGCTCCAGGGAATATCTGCTCGATCATGTCTGGGGACGCGATGTGTTTGTCGAGGCGCGCACCGTTGATGTAACGGTCAAGCGTTTGCGCAAGGCTCTGGACGAGATCGGCCGCAAGGATTGTATCGAAACCGTGCGCAGCATGGGGTATCGCTTCATCATACCGGAGTCCTGATGTCGGGCTGGCTGCTGCTGATTGCCGGCATTCTTGCCGCATGGGCCTATGACGCGCACCGGATACGGCGCAGACTGCAGCAGTATCAGGGGGAGATCAGGCGGCTGAAGGCTTCGTCCGGCGGCCTTGAGATGACGCTGGCCAGCAGTGTCGGCCGTCTGGATGCATTGCTCTCGGCCGTCAACGAGGCGGTGATGCGGCTGGACCGGCAGGGGCGCGTACTGGCTGCCAATGCGCGTGCCCGGGAGATTTTCGCGATACCGGATGATGTCGCATTTCCGGTATCGTTGATGATGTATTTTCGGGACCCCGACTGGCACGAGGAGCTGGAGCGCGGCCTGCAGTTGATGCCGGAGCGCGTGTTGTTGCCGAATATGAAACTCGGCAACCGGGTGCTGGCGCCGAGGCTGGCGCAGCTGGGGCGGGAGCAGGCGTTGTTGCTGTGCATGGATGTCAGCGAGCAATATCGGCTGGAGCGGCAGCGGCGTACGTTTTTGTCCAATCTGATGCACGACCTGAAAACGCCGCTGACCTCGTTGCTGGGCTATGCGCGCAGCCTGCAGTCCTTTGGCGAGGATCCCGGCTTTCGCGAGGAGGCTGCTCAGGTCATCGCCGATGAGGCGAGGCACGTCAATCATCTTCTGGATTCGCTGCTGACGCTCGATCAGATCGAGTTTGCCGAACGCAATGCCGATGCCAGTTGCGATGCGGCCGCCGTGTTGCGGTCGGTATGCGATGTCCTGAGGCCCCGGCTGGAGACTCAGGGAGGTCGGATACGACGGCATTGCTGCGAGCATTTGCCGCATGTGGCGATGTCGGCCGACGACATGGAGCGTGTGCTGGGCAATCTGATCGAGAATGCCATCCGTTATGCGCCAGGAGGCGGTGGTATCGATGTGCGTCTGGAGCATGCCGGTGGTCTGGCGCT
The DNA here is from genome assembly GCA_021545625.1 of Zetaproteobacteria bacterium. Taxonomy (GTDB): domain Bacteria; phylum Pseudomonadota; class Zetaproteobacteria; order Mariprofundales; family Mariprofundaceae; genus JAJRVH01. The sequence continues at coordinate 121 of JAJRVH010000206.1, read as the reverse complement.
GATTTCGGTCGAGGACCGGGGGCCCGGCGTGCCGGAAAAGGAACTGCCGCGGCTGACCGAGCGCTTTTACCGTGTGGACAAGGCGCGGGCGCGCAGGAAGGGCGGACATGGTCTGGGACTG